>NZ_LWMW01000106.1 GCF_001639285.1 Methanobrevibacter cuticularis
AGTGTCATGACAATTTAAATATTAATTTATTTATATTTTTCAACAAAATTATTAAAAAGTATTTTATCTTCTTAATTCAATCTTAAGCCTTTTATTTAATCTTACTCTATAAAATCTATATTAATAAGCTATTTCATTCAGTACTGTAGATGGAGCTACTGTCACAAACAATGTATTTAATGTTAGTGATGATGGAACAAGAGATGTTATCCATGTTGTAGATACTACAAATCTTGTAATAGATACTAATACTATCGATGGTTATACTCGTGATGCAGTATCATTAGCTGCTGGGCGAGGGGTTCTTGGTGCAAGTACCTACAATATACAAATAACCAACAACAACTTCCTAAATGGGGGTGAAGAAGGTGTTTACTTCGGTGGAGGTGTTGACCAAGTTGTAATAGTTGGAAATAACTTTACCAATTATACTGGAGTAGCTATTAATGTAGAACGATCTTCAACTAATATAGAAATTTCTAGCAATATCTTTTCTGGACTTAATAATGAAAGTGTAGGTATTAGATTAGTTGAAAATGACACAATGCACAATGGAACACCTACTGTATTAACCAATGTCACAGTTACAGGTAATGCAATTTCTGACAATCGATATGGAGTTGTACTATATCAGTTATCTGATCCTGATACATGGGAAACTAATATTCTGAATGATAACAGATTCAATAACAATCTATTGAATGTTTCAATACAGAATTAAAAACTTAAAATAATTTTGAGGTTTTTTACACCAAGACTTAATTTAGTTAATGGTGTTTTATTAACCTCTTTTTTTATTTATAATTAAAAAATCTTCAGATGTTTGGATTTAGAATGTATTTCACATTATCCTCTAAAAAAATTAACTTTTACATTATTTTTATATAAATCGAACCTATGGAAATTGAACTTATGAAGTTTTATAAAATAAAGTTTTCAAAAATAATATTAATCTCGTTTATTATTTTATCGTTTATGCTCTGTATAACTGGAGCTTCAGCATATGATTTTAATCAGACAAGTACATCGACTGATATTCAAGGATATATTGATAATTCTGGCGATGATGTTATCGAACTAAAAGCAGGAAATTATTCACTAAAAGAAATCAATATAACTCGAAACTTAACAATAAAAAATAAGGGTAGTGATGTTGTTAATATACGCGGCGATGGATTAAATACATTGTTTAATGTTAAATCAGCTTATGTTACAATTCAAGGATTAAATATAATAGATTACAAAGTAGCTATTAACTCAAGTGCTAGTTATTTGACCATTAAAAATAATAGAATAACCTCTACCAAAGATCCTTTATTTAATAGCCCAACAAACGACACCACAGGAATTATTATTGATATTACTAATAATTCAGGAGATGCTTTTTTAAATAATATAATAATTGAATCAAATTTCATTGATACAAAGTATGAAGGAATTATATTTAATATCACCTCATTAAGTGGTGATAGCTATATGGAAAATATAACAATTAATTATAATATTTTAGAATCTTCAAATAAAGGTGGAATTTATTCTGATACTAATGCTTATGTTAAAAATGTATCCCTAAATAATAATTTTTTAACCACTGAAAGTGGAACTCCTTTTTATTTATCAGCTGCAAACATTGATAATCTTCAATTTAATGATAATGAACTGACAGGAAGTTCAACAGCTACTATTATTAATTTGAATTATATGCTTAATGCAACAAATATAAAAATTATTGGAAATACACTTATTTCAGGAGGTAATGTTGTAGGAATTAATATATCTTCAAGATTGGAATCCTCAGATGCAAATATAACAAATCTCCTAATTGAAGATAATAATATAAACACTCTAAGAACTGCCACAGGAAATGTTGCGGGAACTAAGAGTATTATATTAGTTTCTAATTCAACTTTAAAGAATTTTCAATTATCTAACAATATAATGAATGGTCTTCATGGTGTATCAAATGTTATTGATGGTATAATATTTAACAATAATACTTTTTACAGTACAATTAATTTTGGAACTAATGGTAATTTTCCATATACGGCAAATATTCCATTACAAGTTTTTAATAATTTTACATTTAATAATAATAAAATTAATATTACTGATCATGCTATTTTCTTTATAAGTCCTTATACTACTAATTTAACTTTAGAAAATAATACTGGATATATTTCAGGAAGATTTTTGTCTACTGGATCCGGCGGAGTAAAAAATTTACGCATGGAAAATAATAATTTCACACAACTAAACTCATCTACTGCAAATCTTATTTATGCATTGGGTCCTAGCTTTTTAGAAGATGTTTTTATATATAACAATACTGCTAGCAGAGTTCAATTTGATAGTGGCTCTGGCCATATTAATAATGTCACAATTTATAATAATCATTTGACTGGAATAAATGTTGCATCGATATCATCGGATGTCAGTAATGTCAATATTACTAATAATACAATTAATAGTACAGTTCAAAATGGTGTACTTACAATAAGACAAAATGGTAAATTAATTAACTTAACTATTGAAAATAATATTATATTTTCATATTCTACTGCTACTGCAGCTACTAATAATGTGGTGTATCTTTATACTAGTGGTGATAATTCATATTATGAGAACATTATTATAAATAATAATTATATTAATGCATTTAATGCTGGTAATGGAATGCGTATTTATGTTAATCAGAATAATATAAGCTGGAATGACTTTAATATATTTAATAATACTATTGAAACTAAAAATGGATATGGAATTCTCTTTGATTTTACCAAATATATTTATGGAGATAATGGATTAGTTAATATATCAAATAATAGAATAAAATCTTCAAATAATGGTATTAATTTTAATTTTCAAAAAACAGCTACTGATATATTAAAAAATTTAGTTATTTTTAATAATACTATTGAAAGTACTACTAAAGGAATTTATTTAAATGCAAATACAGTTAAAGATGCTTTGATTAAAGGAAATAATATAATAGGTAGAACTCATGGTATAGATATTTCTGCTAATAATATTGAAAATATTACTATTAATTATAACAGTATTTTGAGTTCTGATAAACTTCTTACTTTCTCTGCACTGGCAACTGGTAATATTGACTATAATTGGTGGGGTTCAAATACAATAAATGCTACAAAATTTTCAAACACTCCTACTATGAATAACCATTATAACATAACACTTGATCAAATGGTGCTACTGGTATTGGGGATGTTATTCTTGTTAAAACTGTTTTAAATAGTACTGGTGATAGTACTGGTGTCAGTGAATTAGCTAACTTTAAAGTTATTGTTGATAATAATGGAAATCCATATGAAACCTATGGAAAAGATGGTGAAGTTGAAGTATTAGCTAATGGAGCTTATTATGTTGAATTTGAAGATGCAAGAATAGATTTCACTACCATTGGTAAAGGAGATGCTTTCATTGAAATAGGTTCTAACTTTACTGGAATTGAAAATGAAACCATCAATATAACTGCTAAATTAAAAACTTCAAAAGGAACTGGAATCCCGGGAAAATGGATAATATTCACTATTAATGGAATATCAGTTATGAGACAGACAAATGCTGATGGAATAGCTATTTTAGAATATACAATATCAACTATTGGTAATTTCACAATACAAGTTAGTTTTGATGGAACTAGTGACAGTGATTTTAACAGTGCAACAAACAGTAGTCGTTTAAATGCATTAGCTAAACCAAGTGAGGAAAATGAATTTGGGCCTAAATATGTTCCAACAGTCTGGAATACTACACAAATTCAAGAGCTAATAGACAACACTCCTCTAGGTGGTACACTTTACTTTAAAGGGATTTATAAAAATCTTAACTTGATTCTTAATAAATCAATTAACCTTATTAGTGAAGGTGCAAGATTTACTGGAACTGGAACTACATTTAAAGTAAATGGAACAAATATACTTATTAGTGGATTTAACATTACAACAACAGGAACAGGAATAGAAATAGATAATGCATCTAATATTAAAATATTAAATAATACAATCGCAAACTGTCAATTCGGAATTAATTTAATTAATATCCCAGAGAATATTGAAATATCTTACAATAATCTACTTGCTAATGGTGCTGGAATTAATATACCTAATAATGTAAGTGGTTTAAAAATTTATGAAAATATTATAAATGGTTTAGACCTTTCAAATCCAGGTCTTTCAACTAAATTTGGAATTCTTATCTATCAAGAAGTTACTAATCTTAATATGTCTAGAAATTTCATAACTGGAAACTATGCAGGAATAAGATTCCAAGATACATATACTGGTAAAGAAGATCTTTCAGAAGATATTAAATTCAACACAATTGTTAACAATCATTTTGAAGTACAATTACAATCTAAATCCACTCCAGTTCCAGGATACAACTGGTATGGAAGCAGTACATGGCCATATTTCTGTCAGAGACTCGGATTAGTAGCTCCTTGGATAAAATCACGATTAGTAAGTGTTGATGATCTTGGACTATTTAGACTAGAATTATACTACATGGATGGATCAGAAGAAAAAATCGTTACAAATGAAATAGTGACTAACAATGTTACATTCACATTAAATGGATATTTATCTAGTACTGTGACAACAGTTAATGGTATAGCTATTGTTAACTTCACAAATTATGTATTTGCTAACAGAGGTCAAAATAACATTATTAATTCTAGCATTTACCGTGATTTATGGAGCATAACCCTAACTCCAGAACAGATACAAGCAGCTATTGATAAAGCTCTTGAAGAAGCCAACAATAACAACAATGGTGGCGATGGCTCTGGTGATGGTTCTAACAATGGACCAGGCAACGGCACAGGAGATGGAAATGGAACAGGAAATGGTACTGGTAACGGCACTGGAGATGGAAATGGTACTGGTAACGGTACAGGAGATGGAAATGGTACTGGAGATGGAATAGGAAATGGAAATGAAACTGGAGTAATTGGTGGTGAAGATTCTGGTTCTAAAGATGGAACTAATACAGATGATAAAGATAACTCTAATGAAAATCAAGATAACTCAAACACTGATAAACTACCAGAATCCACTGAAACTCCTCAAAAAGAACCTAACAATGATGGAACTCCAAGAGCTAGTGCAGGTTTAACTCAAGCTTCAGCTAGTGGAGGAAGGGATGGTGGAGGAAGCCCATCAGGAGAAAAAATATATGAAGTGACTAAAGAAGAAGAATCCAATGATAATAATATTGATAATTTAATTAAAACTATTGTTGGTTTAGTTGCTATTGGTATTGTTTTAGCTGCTGGTGTATTGTTAAGGAAAAGAGGACTTACTTAAAACCTCTTTTTTTTTATTATTATAATTTTTATTACTTTTTTTACTATTTCTTTTATTATATTGGCTAGTAAATATTATATTGGCTAGTAAATATCATATTGGCTAGTAAATAGCTATTTTTGTTTTTTCATGTTTTTTGGTTTAAATCCTTAGCTTTCTAGAAATCTATTGTCTGATTTTTTATTCTTGGCATCTTTGTGTTTTTCTTCAAACCACCCAATTTTAAGATCTTTGCATGTTTCTTCATATAACTGAGGAACATATGGTTTTATGTCTAAGACTGGAGTTCCATTAAGAATATCTACATTAGAAATATGAATGATATTATCTTTAATTGAATTTAATTCAACAACTGATATGCCAATGGGATTGGGTCGCTTTGGTGATCTAGTTGCAAAAATTCCATGATGTGTATTGTCTAAAAAAGGCTTAACTCTAAGTGAATGGCTCTTAACTTCATGGAGATAATAAACTAAAGTCAAATGAGAAAATTCTTCAAGGTCTTTTAAACCCTCAATTAAATCTTTATTTAAATGGATTTCTCCTTTAATCCCTTTCGCTCCAATTGGTTGAATAGGCATTCCTTCTAATTCTTTAAATGGAGAATAAATTATTCCAAGACTATTAAATTCTATTTTATTCATATTTTTATTTTTGTATTTATTATATTATATATATTGTGCTGTTTTTAATCATTTAATATAAAATCAAATTTTGAACAAAATCATCGATATGTAAAAATTTAAGTAATCGATATGAAAATAGCTATTATCGGTAATTAAGGACTATTTTTTATTTTTAGCAAAAAATAAGAATGTTTATATAGTATAATTCATAAATTAATAATTATAAATAATAATTAATAAAAATTATAATTTAGAAATAAATATTTTGTATTATAATTTAGAAATAAGTATTTTGTATTATTATTTAGAAATAATTGTTTTGTATTATTATTTAGAAATAAGTGTTTTGTATTATTATTTAGAAATAAGTGTTTTGTATTATTATTTAGAAATAAGTATATTGTATTAGTGAAATGAAGATATAACTAAGAAATTTATAGTACAATTGAAAAAGAATTTTAACAAATTATGCAATTTATTATTAATACTTAATTATAATAAAACATATAAATTACTTTAATTGTTTAATAAAATTTTTAAAATGGAGGAATTTTTGATGAAACTTAGTGCAAGAAATCAATTAAAAGGAAAAGTTGAAAATGTAGAAATAGGTGCTGTAATGGCAAGTATCAAAATAAAGGTAGAAGAACCAGGGATAATCACAGCTTTAATTACAAAAGAGTCAGCTGAAAGTTTAGGACTAACAACTGGGGATGATGTTGCAGCTATTATTAAATCAACAGAAATAATTGTTGGAAAAGAATAATAGCTTCATTTTATTTTTAATTTTTTCATAAGCTAATATTCTTTTCTTTTTATCTAATTATTTTCCTTGACTTTTTTTTTATTTTAATTATTTTTTAGATTTTTTTATTTTAATTATTTTTTAGATTTTTTTTATTTTTTAGATTCTTTTTTTTAATTATCTTCTAGATTCTTTTGTAATTAGTTATATAGTTCTTTTTGCATTGTTTAATAATTCTAGTCTTGTGTTTATTTAGCCTCCAGCCATGATTATTTTTGTTCCTGTATTAGAGATTTCTTCTTTTTTAAATTCTAAATCGAATTTAGTTCGTTCTATGGTGTCTTTTAGAGCATCAAGTGTTTCATTTCTATGAGGTCCAAGAACAGCCACCATGAATAATGTGTCTCCAGTATAAAATTCTCCAACATAGTGGATAATAGCTATTTCAAAAACTCCAAATTTGATTTTTACACTTTCTGCAATGGTTTCAAGTTCTTTTTGAGTTTTTTCCTTATTAGGAGTTGTTAATATTAATTTATTTACTTCTAGATCTTCTTCTTCTCCTCGAACAATACCTTCAAAAGTGAAAATAGCTCCTGATTTATCAACTTTTTTACTTTTCTTTATAGAATTAACTAGATCTCCAATACTGTAGTATTCATCATCCTTTTCAATAATTTTTACAATCATTTTTATTCCTCTAGTGATTTTTTAATTATATACTAATTTTTGCATGGTTTAATTTTTATTAATATTTTTATATTATATTTTATTATATTTTTATTATATTTTTATTTGTTATAATAATTGTTATATTTATTATACTATCTGTTATATATATAATTTTTTTTAGAATTAATCTTGTTATCTTAATTTATATTATAATTATATGTGTTTTAAGGATATATTTTCATTAGATTTTCAATTCTATTAAGTAATCTCTTAATTATCTCTAGTTTTAGAATTTAAGTAATCATTTTATAATAAGTTCTTTTTTTGCAACTTGTTTAAGCCTTCCAATTCCATTTATTTCATTAATGATTTTTGCTGTAGATTTTGGAACTAGGTGTTCCCATTTTTCATTCATTATCATTCTTCTTCTAATTTCAGTGCCAGATAATTGATTTCTATCAAATAATGGGGGAATGGAAACAAGATAATTTTCTTCAGTAAATAATCTTTGAACCAATGGATTACCACTAAATACTTTTTTAAAGGGAGGAGTTAACATTTTCACATGAGATGCCCAGACAGAATTCATTAAGAGATCCACTATTGGTATTATGTAATAGCTATCTGAGTGAATGTCATTTTCAGCTAAGGCTTTTGTAAGCATGATTATTCTTTCACCTGCAGTAAAAGGGTCTGTCTCTGTATGACTTAATTGAGCACTCCCAATACCAATTATAAGCTCATCTACTTCTTCAAATGTTTTTTTAATCACTTGAATATGACCATTATGAACAGGTTGCATTCTTCCTATGATTATTCCTCTATTTTTATTCATTATTATTTAATATTTCTTTTATAATATTAAATATTTACTAATTTATTCTTGATTATTTGAATAAATTTTATTTACTAATTTATTCTTGATTATTTGAATAAATTTTATTTACTAATTTATTCTTGATTATTTGAATAAATTTTATTTACTAATTTATTCTTGATTATTTGAATAAATTTTATTTTTTTAGATACTATTAAATAATCTTAAAAATATAATTATTAATAATAAAATGAGTACAATATTTATATATAATAGCTATTTTCATAGCTGAAATTTAATTAATGTCCGTATGTAATAGATTATATAAGATTATAATATATTATGCAAGACTATAATATATTCTAATTGATTATATAGTGTCCTGATAAATTATATAAAATTATATAATGTGATGATGGATTATGATTGATTATATAGTGTCCTGATAAATTATATAAAATTATATAATGTTTTGATGGGTTATGATTGATTATATAATGTTATGATGGGTTATGATTGATTATATAATGTTTTGATGGGTTATGATTGATTATATAATATTATAATTGATTTTCATATATTATACTAGATTACAATAAGTTATATTAGCTAATAATTGATTATTATTAATTCTAATTAATTATATAATAAAAAAATGATTTATATTTACTATAAACTACTATTAAGTGATTTTGATGATTAAAATAGAAAATCTTACTAAAACTTACAAATTAGATAATGGAGAGGAAATTTCTGCCTTAAAAAATATAAACTTAAGTGTTAATGAGGGAGAAATATTAGGAATCATTGGTGTCAGTGGATCTGGAAAAACATCACTTCTTAGAATACTACGTGGGGTTGAATCATTTGATTCTGGTAAAATCACATTGGATGATATTGAAGTGTCTTTTGACTCTAGTCAATATTACTTCACTAAATTGAAAAAGGCTACAGCTATTCACTTACAAAGATCTTTTGGCTTATGGCCAGAAACAGCTTTTGATAATGTTATTAGGAAGCTATTTGGGGCTAAATATGGTGATGAAGCTATGACTGACTTTGATTATGCATATGATCAATTTGGTGATGAAGCTAAAAATATCTTAAAACTAGTTGGTCTTGAGGACAAACAGGATCATTTTGCACCAGTTCTTAGTGGTGGAGAGAAACAAAGACTTATAATGGCTCGTCAATTAGCTAAAAAACCAAAAGTCCTTTTATTAGATGAACCTGCTACAATGGCATGTCCAAAAACTAAACAAGAAATATTAGATTCAATAAAAAGAATCAATAAAGAACTAGGGGTCACAGTTATCTTAGTTTCCCATTTGCCAGAGGTTCATAAATTCTTAGCAGATCGTTTAATTTTAATTGAGAATGGAGAAATCAAAGAAGAAGGAAATGTTAAAAGTATATCTGAAGATTTCTTAAAAGGATTAGACCCACAAGTAGCTATTGATCCTATAATTGATGAAGAAACTGTGGTTCGGATTCAAGATATTGAAAAGAGATTCTATCTTATTAAAGGTGGAGAAGTTCTTGAAATGAATGATATTAATTTTGATATCAAAAAAAGAGACATTTTAAGTATTGTTGGTCCTAGTGGGGCAGGTAAAACCATTCTTCTTCGAATAATAGGGGGATTAGAACACCCCGACAATGGAAAAGTTTTATTTAAATTAAATGCAGATACAGATTCTAATGAAGATATTTTTGTAGATATCAGTGAAGCTAGTGTAAATAGGATGAAAATCAGAAGAAAAATGGGAATTATGCATCAAGAATTCGCTCTTTCTCATTATGCAACTATTAGGGATCAACTAGCTGTTAAATTAGGGTTTAAAAATCAATATGTTGTTGATGAAGCAAGAAAAAAAGCTAAAGAGTTAGAATTAGGAGATGAACTTTTAGATGCTTTATATCAACTCACTGACTTACCTGAAGCAGAAGCTAAATCTAGGCTTGAAAAGATTGGTCTTCTTCCTGATATATTGGAAGATCTATTTCCAAGGTTCCCTGAAAAAGCAGTTAAGGAAGAAATTAAACCACTATTTAATGCATTAAATCTTTCGCTAGATGTGTTAAATAGAAAATCTTATGAATTATCAGGAGGACAGAAAGTTCGAGCTATGTTGGCTTTAGCTTTAGCATCAAAACCTGAAATTCTTTTATTAGATGAACCTTTCGGTGATTTAGATCCAATAACCCTTAGAATTGTAGCTAACTCTATTAAAAGTATAAATAAAGAGTTTGGAACTACTATTATTATGGTATCTCATAATATTGATTTCATAAAAGAATTGTCCAAAACAGCTATTCTAATAGAAGAAGGAAAAATAATTGATGTGGATAATCCATTGAATATTGTTGATAAATTTGTAACTTTATGTAATGCTGAATATTTGTGTGAAAATTTTTAGTGTTTTAAGTGCTTTATTGTTCTAAAGTTTTTAGTGTTTTAAGTGCTTTATTGTTCTAAAGTTTTTAGTGTTTTAAGTGCTTTATTGTTCTAAAGTTTTTAGTGTTTTAAGTGCTTTATTATTCTAAATATTTAGTATTCTATTTATGAATATTTTAAATTTCGATTATATTTATTATTAATCAATATAATTTCTAGAAGTAAAATAACTTGATTATTCTTATTTAATAGAATATATGAAATATCAATGTTGAAGAAGGTAAAATAATGAAAAATATAGAAATATATAAATATCAACATTGAGGAAGGTAAGATAATGAAAAATATAGATTTTCCAGTAGAAGAATTCCATAAAATATTAGCACCAAGACCTACAGTTGTAGTTACAAGTAAAGATGACAATGGAAATATTAATGCAGCTCCATTTTCTTTTGTAATGCCTGTTTCATTAGATCCTCCTTTAATAGCTATTTCTTCATCACCAAACCATGATACTGTGAAAAATATTGAAAAAACAGAGGGATTCACTCTAAGTATAGCTACTGAATCTATAATTAATGAGGTATGGGAAATGGCTAAAGAGGTCCCATCTGATGAAAATGAACTTGAAATGGCTGGACTAAGTGAAGAACCAGGTAAATCTATTAATTTGCCAATTATTGAAGAAGCAATAGCTAATTTTGAATGTGGTGCAGTTAGTATAGAGAAAACTGGCGATCAGAAACTTATAATAGCTGAAATTTTTGATATTTCTCTCAGAAGTGATATGATTAAAGAGGGTATTTTGGATGTTGAAAAAGCTAAACCATTACTACATATAAATGATGATATTTTTGTAATTGGGGATCATTTAAGAAAAGTAAATGAGTAATTATTAATCAGTAAACCATGATATGATTTGTTTAAAATTAAAAATTATTAAGATATATTGATTGTAGGTAGATTACTGAATAATTGGATTATTTATGATTTGTTTAGATTACTGATTAATTGGATTATTTAGGGTTTGTTTGATATTTAAATAATATGTTTTGTAGTATTAATAGGTGAAAATTATGTTTGAAAATATTATGGTTCCTTCTGATGGATCTAAGTATTCTGATAAGGCTGTAGAACTAGCTATTGAAATAGCTAAAAAATTTAATTCTAAAATTACAGCTGTCCATGTAATTGATGAGAAAACTATGTTTCCTTATGAGAAATTAGAAGATGAGGGCAATGAAATTCTAGAAAAAATAGCTAAAAAAGGATTTAAGGCAGGAATTGAAGTTACAGAGCAATTAATTACTGGAGATCCTCTTAGAGATATGAAAACAATAGCTAAAAAAGCTAATGTAGACTCAATTGTCATTAGTACTCATGGAAGAAATAAGTTAGAAAAATTGATGGTGGGAAGTGTAACTGATAGAGTTATTCAAACTTTTGATATTCCTGTGATATTGGCTAAATAATCTTTCTGGATATTTTCATCTATTTTTTTTCTCTCATGTTTTTATGAATTTTTATTTTATTTGATAATAAAATCACAAAATATAAATTATTAAAGAAACATAAGCTTTTATTATATATGTATAGAAATAACTTAATTTGATATAGATTCTATTAATTAATTTATAATTAAATAGTAATCTTCTATTTATTTAGTCAAATTAATACAAGTTGAATTATAATTTTAAGGTGATTTAATGAGCGAAAGAATGAAATGTAAAGTTTGTGGCTATATTTATACTGCTGAAAAAGGAGAAACAAGAAAAAACGTTGAACCTAATACTCTTTGGGAAGATGTTCCTGAACGGTTTGTTTGTCCTTCATGTGGAGCTGCTAAAAGAATGTTTATTGCAATTGATTAGATTACATAATTATGAATTAAATTTAAAATATTGAGGTGAAAAAATGGATAAATATGTTTGTGAAATGTGTGGATATGTATATGACCCTGAAAATGGAGATCCTGATAATGGTGTAGAAGTAGGTACAGCATGGGAAGATGTTCCTGATGAATGGGTGTGTCCAATGTGTGGAGTGGGGAAAGATCAATTTAGTAAACAATAAAGAAAATATTTAAACAAATTTTTATTATAATTCATTGAATTCATGAATATTGTATTTGAGTAATTTCGTTTTTTAAAGAGAATTCATGTCAAAAATCATGATTTTTTTCTCTTTAAAATTTATAAAGTTGATTTCTAAGTTGAAATTTGGAAATCTTTTTTAATATTCTGTTTTTTTTTCATTTTTATCCTTTATTTTATGATTGTGTAACTATTTCATGTTGTAACTTACCACTAATTAGTTTAATTCACATCATATTTTACTAAAACCATAATAAACACCAATATAAATTAATATAGTATTTCTGGAAAAATTCTTAAATTTTGAAGATAAATTAAACTTTTTTCATTTTTAATTGTTTTATAATCATAAATTATAAACTTCTGTTGGTGGAACAATAGTTAAATCATTAGTTTTTAATGTTTTTATTAATAAATCAAGGTCTTCTGATTGAAGGAGAAGAATAGCTTTTTCTGTCTTTTCATGAGTAAATGCATAGATATATTCTAAGTTTATATCATTGTCATTTAAAACTTTAAGAACTCTTGAAAGTCCTCCTGGAGTATCATCTAATTCTATTCCAATAATATCAATAATTTTAACAATGAAATTATTAGATTCAAGGAGTTCTTTAGCTATTCCAGGATTTTGGACCAATATTCTCAAAATTCCAAAATCAGATGTATCAGCTATTGATAATGCCCTTATATTAATATTTCCTTTGTCTAATATATCCAAAGCTTTCCATAATCTTCCTTTTTTGTTTTCTAAAAATATTGATAATTGTTTTATCTTCATATTATCCCTTTTCATATCATTGCCCCATTATATTATTCTTATATAATTTGTTCTCATATAAAATATTATTATAAAAAATTATTCTCATATAATTTATTATCATATAAAATATTATTATGAAAAATTATTCTCATATAATTTATTCTCATATAAAATATTATTATGAAAAATTATTCTCATATAATTTATTCTTATAGAAAATATTATTATGAAAATTTATTCTCATAGAAATTTTTTTATAAAAAATATTATTCTTGCAAAAGACATTTTTATTGCACTGAATTTTATATTAGTCTTATGAATTTGTTGAATTTTTCAATTTTAATGGAGATTTCTTTTATCTATAACTCTTATAGCTTTTCCTTCACTTCTAGGAATACTTTTTGGTTCAACTAGAGTCACTTTCACTCTGAGGCCGATTTCATTCTCAATGTAGTCTTCAATTTTTTTCTTTATATTTATCATTTCTTTAACTTCATCTGAGAAAAGATCTTCGGAGGCTTCTACTTTAACCTCTATTTCATCCATTAAATGAGGTCTTGTTACAATAATTTGATAATGTGGCTCAATATTGTTAACTTTAAGTAATGCTTTTTCAATTTGAGATGGAAAAACAGCTACTCCTTTAACTTTAATCATATCATCAGTTCTTCCTGTGATTCTTTCCATTCTTGCAGTATTTCTACCACATTGGCAAGATTGTCTATTTATAGAAGTGATATCCTTAGTTCTAAATCTGATAAGTGGCATTCCTTCTCTTTCAAGGTTAGTTAAAACTAATTCACCATTTTTATTCTCTTCTAAAGTTTTCCCTGTTTTTGGGTCGATGATTTCAGGATATACATAATCTTCTGATATATGTAGTCCATCTTGAGCACTACATTCTACAGCTATTCCAGGACCCATTAATTCAGTTAAACCATATATATTGTATGCGGGGGCTCCAAACCGCGTTTGAATTTCTTGTCTCATTTCTTCAGTCCACATCTCAGCTCCAAAACCAATAGCTTTGAGGTTTATATCTTTTGAATCAAAACCTTCTTCTTTAGCAAGTTCAGCCAAATACATTCCATAAGAAGGAGTAAAAATGACCACAGTAGTTCCAAAATCTTTCATTATTTCAATCTGTCTTCTACTTTGTCCTGTTGATATGGGGATGACAATTGACCCTATTTTATGAGATCCATAATGGACTCCAAATCCTCCGGTGAAAAGTCCATATCCATGTGTGTTTTGAATGATATCATTTTCATCGATTCCCATCATAGTAAGGCCTCTAGCTACTAATTCACTCCAGCAATCAATATCTTTTCTAGTATATCCAGATACTACAGGCTTTCCAGTAGTACCAGAAGAGCTATGAACTTCAATTATTTCTCTAGAAGGAACTGCAAACATTCCAAAAGGATAGCCTTCTCTTAAGTCATCTTTAGTTGTAAAAGGAAGCTTTTCAATATCTTCAAGGCTTTGAATATCATTGGGATGAATATTTAATTCCTTATACTTTTTATGATAATAGGGTATATTTTCATAAGCTCTTTTAACAACATCTTGCAATTTTTTTAGTTGTAATTCTGCCATGTCTTCTCTAGACATACATTCAGCTTTTTCATTCCAAATCATGTGTATTCCTTCGGTTGAATGTTAAATTTGTTAATATATACTCGTATATTTATATAATTATTAATATTTAAATTTATTAATAAAGGTGGATTGTAATTCTATTTAAATTTATTAATAGAATTGGATTGTAATTCTATTTAAATTTATTAATAGAATTGGATTGTAATTCTATTTAAATTTATTAATTCTATTTAAATTATTTTTTGTTTTTAAATTATTTATTAAAGTTTCTTTAAATTTTAGCTATTATAAATGTTTTTTTAGATATTCTATACTTTTTATAACAGAATCTTTGTCATTTACTTCAATGGTATATATGCCATCATAATTATTATCCTCAAAAGTATTAATTGTAGTTTTAAAATCAATATCTCCTTCACCTAATGCAAGGTGTGTATCATAATCATGAAAATTATCAGAAAGATGTATGTGTTTAATTGAGTCAAAGTAAACTTCATTTTCTAAAAATCCTGCAGTTGCTGCATGACCAATATCAAGAGTCATGAACATATCTAAGTCTGTTAATAACTGATTTAATTTAATAATATCTGTGTAGAGAAATCCCTCTATTTTTGGCATATTTTCAACAGCTATTGTAATTCCAAGATCTTTACCATAGTCTCCACATATTTTAAGAGATTCTCTAGATTTAACTAAAGCTTTTTCTTGAAAAGGACGACTTAAGAAAGGAATATTACCTGGATGAACAACCACTATTTCACTATCTAATTCATTAGCTATGTTAATTGATTTCATTACTTCAGCTATTGAAGTTTTTTGGATAGAATGGTTTAATGAAGCTAAATTTAAATCTATAATTGGAGAATGGACAACATATTTAAGATTATAAGATTTTAATAGCTCAGTATCAATTATATTATTAGGATAGTCATTTAATATTTCAAAATAATCAATGTTTAGTCCTTCTATAAATTCCAAATTCTCAGATATATGCTCTTTGTACACTGATAATGAAGATACTCCTAGTTTCATACTATTATCCTTTAATATTTGATTATGTGTTTCTAAATTGATTTTTGATAGTGATATTAATGAATATTTTTATAATGGATTAATTTTATATCTTTGATTATCTATGATATATCTTTTTAGTAATTAATTTTTCTATATTATTCTATATTATATACAGTATATTCTTTTAGATTAATCTTTTTTATAAATTTTTAATTTTTATTGTTTTTGATGGTTTTTATTGATATTTTTAATTTTTATTGTTTTTGGTGGTTTTTATTGATGTTTTTAATTTTTTCATTTATTGGATAATATTTTTAATTTATATGGGTATTTTTAGAGGATTTTTTTTATTTTATCCTTTTAAGATCATTAGTTTATTTTTTATAAGTTTAATGATTTTTAGATCTTAATTTAACCATTAGAGGAATGCCTAAATCAATAGCTTCTAATAAAAAATCAACTATTTCAAGTCCTTGTTTTAATCGAATTAATCCTTTTTTACCAACAGTAGCTGTGAATAAATATTCCTCATTTACTATAACATCAAATTCTTCTCCAATATGTTCATATCCAATATCTAATATTAAATGACTTTTTGATATTTCATAAGAAGCTTCAAACAATTCATTTCCTTTTTTATGATCAATTTTTTCATTATTGTTTGATGTGAAACTTTCAAGGGGTTCTACTCCAATACTGATTCCTACTTTTCTTTCAAGATCATCTATTCTTTTTCCTTTTTTACCGATTATTTTAGGAATGAATTCTTCATTTACATAAATCTTTACTCGATCACTTGATATTACTTCTGCTTTTACAGTTGCTCTTGGCACTAACTTTTTAATAGCTCTAATCACTTCTTTTTCAGCTATTTTATCCACTGAAGATTTTTTTGCTTTTCCGTCATTTCCTTTGGGGCTTTGAACTAAATCTACATCCATTACAATGGTCTGCTCACCGTAGGTATATATTTCATTTTTTAAATCTCCTGTTTCAAAGTCTCGAACTTCAATAACTGGTCTTGCAAGATCTGCCTCTTGCATACCAGATGGAACTTTCACAGTTAATTTAGCCTCATAAATAGCTCTTATTTCTCCATCTTCGATGTATATGGTGGTATCTACAATAGATGGGATTATTCCAAGTTCTACTCTAGCAGCTATTCTCTGAATGGCATCTATTGGTCTAGTTGCATGAACAACTCCAATCATTCCAACACCAGCCAATCGCATATCTGCAAAGATATTAAAATCATGATTTTTTCTAAGTTCATCATATATAGTAAAATCAGGTCTCACGAGTAATAATATATCGGCTGTTTTTTCCATGTCACCATCAAGAGGAGCATATTGGGTTATTTCATCTCCAACTTGAAGATCTCTAGGAGATTCCATTGTCTTAACAATTTTGTTTAAACATTCGGAAAAGAATTTAGCTACTGCCTGGGCAAAAGTACTTTTCCCTGCTCCAGGTGAACCAGATATGAGAATACCATTTGCTTCATTTCTTAGTCTATCCATTAATTTATCAGATAATGCATAGTTTTCAAGAGAAACCTCAGCTACGGGACGAACAGCTGTAATTTCCATTCCTTCTGAAAATGGAGGTTTAGCTATTGATATCCTATATTCTCTTGATTGGACTACAGTTGCACCTTCTTCATCTACCTCAAGATAAGTCTTAAAATCATGATTAGCTTTTTGAATAATTTCTTCAGCTAATTTTTCTAAATATTCATAACTAATAGGAGTTGAAGTAAGCTTTACTAACTCAATTGACCCTGGTTTTCCTTTTTTAGCCATTGGTACAACATTTTCTTTTAAATGAACTGACATTGTTGTATCATCAAAGTATTTAGCAATTTCTAATGCCTTTTCTGAATCTGATTCTTGTTTAATATATATTACAGGTATTCCTTGAGCTTCAGCTACTTCACTTTGAACTCTATCACATGTTATTAGCGTAGCTAATTCATTTTTAGCAACATCTCTAATTATTGAATCTATTTCACCTGCTTTAGATAATGAAATTTCATAATTGTTTGGTCTTTTTCCAGCAAAGCTAATAGCTATAATTCCTTTATCATTTAATTTTTGAAGTTTCTTTAATTCATCAAGTCCTTTTTGACCAATCATACGCTGTTTATTAGTTTGATATTCAAGTTCCGCTACTACCGCTTCAGGAATTATAATTTCGGGATACTTTAATTCCATGTCATTTATTATTTTAGTTATTGTTCCTTCTATAACTGCACTTGTATCAGGTACAATTCTTTTTAACTTTTCAGTTTCTTCATCATTTTCTTCAAAATATTCCACTTATCTGTCCCCATTTGTTTATTAATTTTATTTTTATCATTATTTTCTAGGATAATTTTTATTATAATTTTTATTTTTATCATTAATTTCTAGGATAATTTTTATTATAATTTTTATTTTTATCATTAATTTCTAGGATAATTTTTATTATAATTTTTATTTTTATCATTAATTTCTATCATATTCCTTATAATCTTCATTATTAATATTTTCCATAATATTGAATTCTTAGTTTTTTTATTATTTATTTTTTATATTATATTAATTAGTATTTTCTTTTTTTAAATATCTAAATTTTCCTGTTATGTTTAATGCAGATTCTAATAAAATATTTTATTAATTAATGATAATAAATACTAATAAATTAACTACCAGATTATATAAATATTATTATATTCAAAAAAAGTAATAAAAAACACTGAGTAAAAATCTAAAAATAATGGTATTGAAGATGAAAATTCAGACTTTTGGATACACACCTTATTATTTTGCAATTTAGAGAGTATCAAAATAGTTTAGAGTGTATCTAAATAAGAATATTTGAATTTTTACAAAATCAGAAGGCTTTGTTTTATAGATAATTTATTTGATATCATATTAATAGCTATTATCTCCCTATAGTTTGTTTTATTAAATAATTATAATCTTAAATTATTGCCCTGGGTATGTTATTTATTTTTTTCCATACATTTCATCTGGATTGAACAATCGTTTACTTATGAGTTTTAAGCTATCATTTTCAAGTTTTTCCAGATCTGTAATATTATCATTGATTTTATCCATATTTAACTCTCTAAAAAAGCAAGAATAATATCCTTCATGACATGCTGCTCCCTTTTGTTCTATTTTTAATACTATAGCATCCATATCACAATCTATATAAATGTTTTTTACATTTTGGAGGTTTCCTGAACTTTCACCTTTCAGCCACAGCTTATTTCTTGAGGTACTCCAATAGTGAGCGTTTTTAGTTTCTATTGTTTTTTGAAGAGCTTCTTTATTCATAAAAGCTACCATTAATATTTCTAATGTTTTGTGATCTTGAACAACAGCTGTAACTAATTTTTGACCGTTTTTCTCAATTTTAAAATTGATTCCAATCTCTTCAATGCTTTTCATAATTTGATCTCTTTTATATATTTTTATTATTTAATATTAAGTACTATTATTCATTTTATATGGCGTTATTCATTTTATATATTATGTTAGGTAGTATTATGTATTTTATTTTAATTATTTTTATTTTTTTTATTATTATTATCAATTTGATTTTTGATATAGGTTATAATATTGTTAATAGCTACTAATTCTTGGTTTCCAGTATCCATATTTTTAATTGTAACACTATTTTCCTCTAAATCATTCTCTCCAACGATAATAAAATATTTAACATTTAATTTATTGGCTATATTCAATAACTTTTTAAACTTTTTTCTGGAAAGATCGATTTCAGTTGATATATTAGCTCTTCGTAATGTTTGACCAACTTCAAATGATTTTGTTATAATCTCTTCGTGGTTTCCTTTAGATAATGGACAAGCAACATATACTTCAACCATGGAATGTTCTTCATCAGTTTCTTTAATAGCATTCATTAATCTATCAAAGCCAAATGCAAAGCCAGTAGATTCAATTGCCTCACCACCAAATAGTTCAACTAAATTATAGCTACCTCCTCCAGCTATTTGTTTTTGAGCTCCAAGTTCAGGAACATAAATCTCAAATACTATTCCTGTATAATAATCTAGACCTCTTGCAACACCAAGATTAATATTATAGTTAGATACATCAAAAGCTTTTAAATATTTTAACAATTCTTTGAATTCATTCAATGAAGCTATTGCTTTTTCATAATCATTGATGATAATTTCAATTTCATCTAAAATCTCATCTTTCCCAGTTAAATCAAAGAACTTTATCAATATATCTTGAAGAAAGATATCTTTAATTAAAGGATTTTGTCCTAGCTTTAAAGAATCTATAAATAGTTTTTTATCTCCTTTATCTATTAGATTCATTATAGTTTCCTGAGTTTCAGAATCTATATTGAAATGTTCAAACAATCCTCTTATAATTCCTAAATGATTGATATGTATTTCAGCATTCTCTATTCCCAATTTTTTAATAGAATCCTCAGCCATAGCTATTACTTCAGCTTCACCTTCAGGAGATTTAGCTCCTATTAATTCACACCCAAATTGCCAAAATTGTCTGAATCTTCCTTTTTGTGTTCTTTCATACCTAAAACAACTACCAAAATAGTATAATTTAATTGGCTTAGCTGTTTTTTGCATTTCATTTAAATATAATCTGGCCACAGGAGCTGTTAACTCAGGTCTAAGAGCTATTTCACGATTTGATTTATCTTCAAAGTTGTATAGCTGGTCTACAATTTCTTCTCCAGATTTTGTAGTGAATAATGATAGATTTTCAAAGATAGGTGTTTTTATTTCTTGGTAAGCATAATTTTCAAAGACTTCTCTTAAAGTATTTTCTGCATTTCTTCTTTCTTTCATCTCTTTAAATAAGAAATCTCTTGTTCCTCGAGGTTTTGTAATTTTCAAAATGATTCCACCAGATATGTTATATGTAAAGTTCATAATTAAGTTTAATTTATATGTAAAGTTCATTTTAATTTTTATTAAGACTTATTATTTATCTAATTTTTATTAGGATGTATTTATTTATCTTTATTCATATATATTTGATATTATTATTCTTTATTCCTATATTCTTTATTCTATCAATTAAAATTTTAATTAAGTATTATATTATTATTTTATCAAAATTCATTAAAACTCTTCGTATATTCTGTCACTTTTTTATTTTCCCATTTGTCATTAAATAGCTTTTTATCTGCATGAAAAATGAATAAATGTCTATATATTAAATTAATAATGGAAAATGCTAATATTATATCAAAAAAACTGAACAGAGGAAAATAAGTACTTAAAATACATAATACTATGTTTATTATTGCTACACGTACCACTAAGAAGTAAAATCTTTTCTTTTCTTTCTTTTTATCTTCATCAAATTTTTCATGAATCTTTTCGATAGTGGGTAAATCATCGGTTTTCATATATTTTTTGAGGAAATTATCAGCTTGTTTTGTATTTCTGAATTTCCTTTTAATTCTATAGAGTTTTATGTATTTATAAATTAAAAATAGTGAAAATATAGTTCCAATATATAGAAAAATAAATGTATTAGTCTGAAAAAATGCTATCTCAGCAGGAGGTGATGCATTACCAATATTCATAATAGTTTGGTTTAAGTTGAATGATTGGGAAAATTGAAATCTGATCAATATAAATATAAATAATCCTATTGAAAATAAAAATTGGCAGTAGAATTGTTTTGTTTCTTCAACTATTATTTTAGCTCTTTGATATTTTGTATCCATGGTAAAAAACCTTATTTTTTGAAAGTTTTATAATTATGTGAAATTCAACAATCAAACGTGAATTTCAATAATCAATATTATTATTTTAAATCATTTTTAATAATTTACTATCATCTATTTAAAATTTGATTAAATAAGTGCATGTTTTCTTTATTTTTAGGCATTAATTTGCATTCATCGCACTTTTCAAGAAATCTTCTCACATGGTTTCTTGTATCCTTTATATCAATTTCATTATCATGTGTTTTATTATTATAATTATTTTCATAAATATAAAATTGAGATAAAAGATAATCTAATGTATATGAACAATGAATCTTAAAATAGCTTTCTTTTCCATGATTTCTAAATAATTGATATATTAATTTTTCAGATTCAATAAACCCTTTAAAATAGTTAGAGTTTAATGAATGTGTAATGGAATTAGCTCTGAAAACATAGTTAGCTACTATAAAATCATCTAAATATATAATTCCCTTTGCTTTTAATAATGCTTCAACTACAAAAACTTCATCTTGAAGAGGTATATTTTCAGGGAAATGTATGTTGTTTTCAATTATGAATTTTTTTCTGAATATCTTAGACCATATTGAGGGGTGAATTGCAAGTAAGGATTCAGCTTCTGCTATATTGTTCAATTTCAGATTTTTTCTATTTTTTTGAGTTGAATCTTGTTTGTTTTCTATAGTTGGGTCTATATTAGTTCTTGAATTAACGTATTTTTCTTTTGGTGTATGATTTAAATTGGGGTATTTTTCTTTTGGTGTATGATTTAAATTGGGTATTTTTCTTTTGGTGTATGATTTAAATTTTGTTGATTTCATGGCTGTTAAAAGAGCTAATGGAAAGTATTTTTCTTTTGGTGTATGATTTAAATTGGGGTATTTTTCTTTTGGTGTATGATTTAAATTGGGGTATTTTTCTTCTATCGTGTGATTATTTGAAAAAATATACTCATATGTTCCAAAAGCTAAATCTATATCTCCTTTTGATATTGTATTGTATAGAACCTCACAGGCATCATTTTCATAAAAATCATCAGGGTCTAGAAACATTATATAATCACAACTAGCCTCTTGAATTCCAATATTTCTTGGCTTACCTGCAAAACCACTATTTGATTTTAGATAAATCGATTTAAAATTATCATATTTTTCAGTATAATCCTTGATTATATTGGGACTATTATCAGTTGAACAATCATCTACTATAATAACTTCAAGATTCTTTACTCCAATACTTTGATTAATTATAGAATCTAATGCGATTTTAATATAGTCTTCTACATTGAATATTGGTATTATAATGCTTATTTTTTGGTTCATATGAAAGACCATTTCCTTTTGATTTTTAATTTCCCAGAATCAATTTCATTAGTTAGGATAATGTTATACTTAATAATTTATAGTATTATCTCCATAGCTTTATCTTAGGAACTCTTGATTAATGGACAATATATTAGTATTAATTAAAAAATCATGTTTTTTTTATCTTGGAAAAACTTAATAGTGAGTAATTAAAATATATGATTAGATTAAATATTGAGTTAATAAAGTACTTATAATTCAATTAATTATTATTCATATTAATAATATCATAATTAAATAATATCATAATTATTATTGATAATTGATTTAATAAAGTACTTATAATTCAATTAATTATTATTCATATTAATAATATCATAATTATTATTCATAATTGATTTAATAAATTATTTAATTTTTATTTAAGTAAAGTTTATTTAATTATTGTATAATTTATATATTAATAAATTATTAAATAAGTTATTAATAAATTAAATATATTTGAAAAGGTTAGTTAATATTATTTGAAATATGTTATTAATTTAGATATTTGAAAAGGTTAGTTAATATTATTTGAAATATGTTATTAATTTAGATATTTGAAAAGGTTAGTTAATATTATTTGAAATATGTTATTAATTTGAGATATATTCAGTTATTATTAAGAATAGGTGTTAATTTTGATTAATCAAACAACAAGAGCTATTGGTTTAATTGGAAATCCTGTAGAACATAGTTTAGCCACTTTTATGCATAATGCTGCTTTTAAGCATTTAGGCTTAAATTATGTTTATTTGCTTTTTAATGTTAAAAAAGAGAATCTTAATAAAGCTATAGCTGGTGCTGAAGCATTAAATATGGTAGGATTCAATGTAACTATTCCTCATAAGATTAAAGTTATAAATAAATTAGATGAATTTGATTTAATGGCAAACTTAATGGGTGCAGTTAATACCATTCAATTTAAGGATGGAAAATCTAAGGGTTTTAATACTGATGGTCCTGGAGCTATAAAAGCTATTGAAGAAGTGACTGATTTAAAAGACAAAAAAGTTGTTATTTTAGGTTCAGGAGGAGCAGCTCGAGCAGTGTCATTCCAAATAGCTATTTCTGGAATTAATGATTTAGTTATTCTTAATCGTAATGCTAAAAAAGCTAAATCTCTTATTTATGATACTGAAAATTTGTTAAAAACTGATAATTTTCTTGAGAATGAAGATAAAAACAATTATAATATTAATCCTAACCTGCATTTTAACTATGGTACTACTGATTCAGTTGAAAAAGAATTAAAAGATGCTGATATTTTAATTGATACAACTCCCGTTGGGATGTATCCTAACAATAATGAATATCCATTAGCCACATCAGAAATGATGCATTCTGATTTAATTGTTAATGATTTAGTATATAATCCAATCGAAACAACTTTGCTTAAAGAAGCCAAAAAAGCTGGAGCTAAAACTATTCCAGGAACTAAAATGTTAATTTATCAAGGAGCTGAAAGCTTTAAAATATGGACTGGTGTAGAAGCTCCAATTGATATAATGGAAAAAGCAGTTTTAGACAAATTAACTAAAAAAGAATGAATTTTATTTATTTAATTGAAAATAAAATAATGATTAAGTATTTGTTTAAATAAAATACTTTTATATACTTATTTAAATATTTTGAATTTTTGATTGGATATGGTTATTCAAATTTAGATACAGTTTTTAAAATTATAATCGTTATGGATCTCATAATCCTTATGGATTATTATTTTATATATAGTCCTGAAAGAAAAGATTCTAATCAATGGTTTATTGGAATATTAATTTATTTCATAAATATAAGTTGTTGTTATCTTTAATTTCTAAAATAATCTTTAATAATTTTATTATTAAAAAAATATA
>NZ_LWMW01000107.1 GCF_001639285.1 Methanobrevibacter cuticularis
GATAAAAATCAAAGTAGAAGTGACCGACTAAGAAATAAAGAAACTAAGTTAAAAAATCTATGCTATAACATATATCGTCACACAAAAACATTTAACATAAAAATCAAAATATGATTTCTACAGAGCCTAAAATTTAAATAATAATATTTCTTAAAATTATTGAATACTCTATTTATTATCTTTATCAAATGTTCTAACTAAATGGATTGTACATGGAGCAAAATGAACAACTTCTTCAGATACACTTCCTAAAAAATGTTTGGCAACTATATTTTTACTTGTTCCCATTACAATAACATCAATATTCTCTTCTTCTGCAAATTTAACAATAATTTCAGCAGGTTTTCCTTCTTTTAATATTTTTGTAAGAGATATGTTAGGATTTTCTGATAAATCAAGTATGTCTTCAAATTCATCTAAGAAATATCCTCCTTTTGCTCTAAGTTCAACTAACATTGATTTTTTAATATTTTTTGGAGTTAAAAATGGAACAGAACTATCAACAACGTAAAGAACATAAAGATCAACATCCCTACGGTCTATTAAATCCAAAGCATGTTCAATTAACTCATCACTATATTTCCCCATTATTGGAACTAATATTTTTTTATACATGATAAAAAACCTCATTAAATGTGTTTAATTATATTATTTAGCTTATATTATCATTGATATGTTGATATAACATTATACGATTAATTTTTAATTACCTTCTTAAACTATATTAATTTATTAATTATCTTCTTAAATTATATTATATGGACAACTCATATTAATTTTTAACTATTAATTTTTAATTAAATTTTATAAAAATTAAGACATGCCATAATAATTAATTTAAAAAATAACTAGGTTGAATAAATTATTTAACCTAATATAAATATTCTCAAATATACATATGCTAGATAAAAAGCTATTAAAAATACTCCATGAATCCTAGTAAGTTTCATATTGTTGTATTTCATTAACAGCAATGTTATTGCTGCAATAGCTATCATCACTGGTGCATCAAAGTAAAGAGAAAGTGGTTCTACTGAAATTGGTGCAAAGAATGACAAGAGTCCAATAGGTATTAATATATTAAAGGTAACACTTCCAAAAACTGTCCCCATAGAAAGATCATGAAGACCTTTCATAGCTGAACCCAATGTTACAACTAATTCTGGGATGCTTGTACCAATAGCTAAAGTGAACAATCCCATAATTGTTTGAGGGATGCCAAAAATTCTAGATAAATCTACTGCACTGGAAACCAATAGATCACATGCAATTGCTAATCCTACAATAGAAACTATAGTTAAAAGAACAGCTTTTAATTTTATTTTCTTCTTTTTTTCCTCTATGATCTCCCTATACTCAGTATAATTCTCAGAATCATCTTCAATAATTTCTTTTTTCTCTTTAATTCTATTGGCAGCCTCTTTTTTAAAAGTTTTAATATCTTCTTTCTGATCTTTAATTAGGACCTTAAAGTAATAAACATAAAAAAGCACCATTATTAGAGCACCTATAGCAGATATATTAAAAAGTGAAATAGTTGGATTGGAACCATTAGCTAAGAAAGCCAATGACATAACTCCCATTAAAATTAATCCTGTAACTACAGCAACCAAACCATCACGATTAATAGATTTTTCATCTGCTTTAACAATACCTGTAACAACAGCTGTTATACCCAATATTCCCGCAACATTCCATATATTGGACCCTAAAACAATACCTACACCCATTTCAGAACTATGTGAAATAGTCGCTAAAAGGGATGAACCGAATTCAGGAAGAGAAGTACCTATGGCCGCTGCAGTAACACCCAAAAGAATTTGAGAAACACCTAAAGCAGTTCCAATCTCAACAATATTATCCACAAAAATATCTGCCGCTTTAATAACAATAAATAAAGAAACAATTAGAATTATCAGTGGCACTATAACTTCAAACAATTAATTTCCTCCAAAAATATACTTAATTCTAAATAACCATAATAACAAAAACTCAATATGATAAATATCACAATCACAAAAACTCAAATATACTAAATATCGCAATCACAAAAACTCAAATATACTAAATATCACAAATGAATGTGTTTTAAGAATACGAATCATTTACAAATATAATATTTGCACATATTTGACATAGGATACTCACAAATATTATAATATATTAATATATTATATTAATATTGTCATATATTGAAAATTTGAATTTATAAATGTATCATTTTTTATTTTTTATAATCTTTGGAAATTCTGAATATATATTGTTTTACTTAAAAATTGTCAAAACCTTAAACTTTAGGATTTTTATAAAAACCTCTTAAAAACTCTTTAATTAAAAAGTTATTATAGAATATAGAATATACTTATAACTCCTATAATCAGATCACACAAAATTCACTGAAAGTAAAAGCCTGTTGATTAATTAAATAATCTCTCAAAAAACATGACTTAATATCATAATAACTATGAATATAGATTGTACTTACTACTATAAATAATTAAGGGAAAAATTAAAGAAAAAGTGATAACTATTAGTCACTACTTAAACAAAAAGGGAAAAAGAAATATTAATGTGGCAAAAATAAGTAAAAAAATAAAATGATTTTAATAAATAAAAAGTAAAGTAAGAGAGAATATAGAAAAAAAATTAATTTATTCTCTCTTTTTTAAATTTTTTGAGTTTTTTAACTTTTATTATTAGTTAAAAGTTTTTATGCGATTCTTTTGTATGCTTTCAATTTGATTTTAGCTATTTTTCCAAATGCAAGGTTTAAGACCTTGATTTTTAGGATTTTTTTGGTTTTGTTGTAGCTTGTTTTTATGTTCTTTGTTTTGCTGATTTTGCTTAAAATGAGGCCTTTTTTAAAGTATTTTGTGTAGGTTTTAGATCCTGTTAGTTCGCCGTAGTTTTTGATATAGTAGATTTTGCTGTATACTTTGTAGATTTTGCCTTTGGATTTTATTTTTTTAGCGCTTGGAATTGTTTTATAGACTTTTATGTTGGTTTTTGTTATTTTTATTGTGTTGGATTTTCCACTTGAAGAAGCATATATTATATTTCCAGTGTTTAATCCGTTGAAAGCTGCATTTGCTTGATAGTTTCCTGCTTTGGTTGCAGTAAATGTGTACTGTGCAATCCCTTGACCATTTGTCCTAACAGTCACAGTTTTACCTGCAATAGTTAAACTAAGATTCTGGTTAGCTAATACGTTTCCTTGACTATCTTTGAGAGTAATCTTATAAGTAATTTTATTACCGTTTCTTGTTGAGGTTATTGTGATTTTAGTTCCAAGATTCTTTGGATTAACAGTGTAGCTAGTAGCTATTGTTGCATTATTGTAGTTACTGTTTTGGAAAGTTATGTTTACGTTAGCTGTTCCTACATTTGTATTAGGTATTGTTAAACTCCATAGGCCATCGGTAACAGTTACATTGTAATCTACGCCATTAACAGTTACTGTGATGTTGTAAGTACCATCTAATAAGCTACCATTAGTGGTTAAGTTACCAGATATAGTACTGTTTCCACCATATGTAGCATTTGATGGTAAGTTAACACCAATATTGATGTCAGCTTTAATAACATTTATTGTGATGTTAGTTTCTGATTCGGTGTATTTATCAGTGCTATTGAAGATTATAGTGTAATTATATTCACCTGCATTAAGACCAGATAAAATAACCTGTCCTATACCATTAGTAAAAGTTACATTATACTCAACACCGTTGAGTATTACTGTGTAAGTTCCATCAGCTATAGATTGACCATTAGTGATTGTATTAATCACAATAGTTGCGTTTTCACCATAAATAGTATCATTTACATTAGCATTAATGTTTGTTTCTTCTTTAAAGAAAACATTGTTAATAGCAGAACTGTTATTGTAGTTAGGATTATCACTTAAAGTGATATTTAAACTATTAAGCCCTAAATTACCATACTGATAACCCACAAAAGTACCTGTACCGTTAACAAAAGTAACAGTTTGTGATTGACCATTAATAGTAACATTAAAAGTCTGACCAGCTAAACCACCAACACTAGTAGGAATACTAATAACCAAATCAACACTAGTATTATTCACAATAATAATCTCAGGAACAGTAATATTAGAAACACTACCTGGAAAAATAGTACCAGTTAACATGAAATTTCCAATAACAGTACCATTAGCATTAGTGAAATTAAAAACACCACCAACTACAGTTTGCACAGGAACCTGTATAATACCCGGAGCATTCAAACTGAAATAACCATATAACAGATCATTATAGAAAATACTGTTAAGACTTGGTAAATTACTAGCATTAGTACTATCACTAGTACCATTCAAATACACAGTATAATTAAAACTTAATAAATCACCAACTGTATAATTAGCACCAAGATCACTCATATTAGTAATACCGAGCACATAATAATTATTCACAACAACATTAGTCAAAGTTGGAATACTATTAAAACCCCAATAATTATAATCAGCGTCAACAACAGCAGAAGAAGCACTAGCCTTAGAAATAGTACCAGTTGAGTGATTTAAAAACACATTATAATTTACAACAACACTAACAGTACCATTAACACCATTAGATATATAAATAGCCTTATCATTGGTGCTATTTACAAAAGTGGAACTAAGAATATCAGCACTAACAGTACCATTAACACCATTAGATATATAAATAGCCTTATCATTGGTGCTATTTACAAAAGTGGAACTAAGAATATCAGCACTAACAGTACCATTAACACCACTAATTACAACAACTCCTCCACCAGCACTAGTTGCAGTGTTATTTACAAAAGTGGAATTAGTAATATCAACACTAACAATACCATTAGTACCACTAGCTACCAAAACTCCTCCAGCATCAATAGCGGTGTTATTTACAAAACTGGAATTAACAATAGAAACACTAGTATTGCCATTAGTACCACTAGTTACATAAACTCCTCCACCAACAGTAGCATTGTTATTTACAAAACTTGAACTGACAATATCGACACTAGCAATACCATTAGCAGTTACATAAACTCCTCCACCATGAATAGCGGTGTTATTTACAAAACTTGAATTAACAATATCAACACTAATAATATAATTAGCATTAGGAATTACATAAACTCCTCCACCGTAAACAGTTGCAGTGTTATTTACAAAAGTGGAATTAACAATATCAAGACTAACAATACTATTAGCATAACTATGTACACGTAATCCTCCACCAGTAGTAGCATTGTTATTTACAAAACTGGAATTAACAATATCAAGACTAACAATACCATTAGCACCACCACCAAGTAAATAAATTCCTCCAGCATCATTAGCGGTGTTATTTACAAAACTTGAACTGACAATATCAACACTAGTATTAGCATTATTAAAACTAGTTACAAGAACTCCTCCACCCTGATTTGCGGTGTTATTTACAAAACTGGAATTAACAATAGAAACACTATTATTACCATTAGCAGCTACAAAAACTCCTCCACCGTAAACAGTTGCAGTGTTATTTACAAAAGTGGAATTAACAATAGAACAACTAACAATACCATTAACATTAGTACTTACATAAACTCCTCCACCACTATTATTTGCGGTGTTATTTACAAAACTGGAATTAACAATAGAACAACTAACAATACCATTAACATTAGTATTTACATAAACTCCTCCACCATTATTATTTGCGGTGTTATTTACAAAAGTAGAACTAACAATAGAGCAACTAACAGTACTGTTAGCAAGAGTAACTATATAAATTGCCCCACCAACATTATCAGATGCAGATTTATAGTTAGTATTGTTGCTTTCATATGTTGTGTTGTAGCCGTTGTTAGTGAAAGTAGAATTACTTGCTTTTAAATCATTAATAGAATATATGAGATTATAAATACTAACATCTGTGGTTTTTTTGCCACTGCCCCCACTTATGGCTAGGGTTGTGTTTTTGTTGTAGTTTCTTGTCTCATTGTAGTTGTTGGTGTTATTTTGGAAGTTGGATTGTGTGATAATTAAATCACCACTATTAACAATCATTGAATAAATATAATTAGTACTTTGGTCACCAATAACAGTTTCATTATTAGGGTTTCGAAGATTAATGATTATGTTTTGGTCGTTGTTCCAGTTGTATTGTCTGTTTATTGTTGTTTTTATTGTGTTGTTTGTGAATTCTGATCTTGTGATATTAAGTCTACCTTTATTAACAATGAACCCAGAACCCACAACACTACTATTATAAATTGTATTGTTAAAATACAAAGTAGTACTAGCAGTATAAGGAACATTCTGATAATATTGGTAGTTTATATTCATGTTATTGTTAATGAATGCTGAATTAATGATGTTCATTTGTCCATTGTTACCAACAAGGTAACCAGACTCAAAACTATCATCTTCCAACACATCATTACTTGTATAAGTTGTGTTCTCACGAATATTAAACGATAAACTATTATCTGTAATTACACAATTTTCCATTGTTAAATAACCATCATTATTTATTAAATAGCTATTATTACCAATCATTGCGTTTTTTATGGTTAGATTAGATAATATTAAGCTTGCACCTGAATTAATTGTGAATAACTTACTACCACCACTTAGATCAATTACTGTGTTGGCTTTATTAGAACCTGTAATGGTTAAATTCTTATTTATTATTACATCTTTGTTATTATTGCCTGAATAAATACCATCAGACATTATTATCTTATCGTTAGCTAGAGAGCTATTAACAGCACCACTAATACCACCATCAGTCGTATTAGTAATGTTACGATCTGTTGCAAAACTAGTTGATAAACCAACAATTACCAACAAAGCAAAAAGCAACAATAAGACCATCACAAAAGACGTCTTTTTAAACTTATTCATAATATCTTTCACCTCATCATTAAAATATAATATCTCAACATACCATCCAGCTATAATCAAAAACTAAGAACGCTTAACAATCAACTACTAACTATTACCTTTATCAATAAATAGAAAAAATTTGTTAGTCATCTAAAGAACAGTTAGTATCCTATTAAACTATTAACTCTTAACTACTGGACAAACATACTTATAGCAACTACCCATATATAAAGATATCACTTCTACACACCCCAAAACAAAAACAAAAAGAAACCACAAAGCAAGAACAAAACCATAGACTACCCCTCCCCCCCCTAAACATACAAAGAACACACAAACAAAAAAACAAAAAATAAGTAAAAAAAATCAACCCTTTTACAAAAACAACCTACCTAAACCCCACAACCAATTCCCACACACCATTTTCATTTATAATGAACATCCCAAAAAAACCTTTTATAAAAAAAATGAGCTACAATCCTCTAATTTATCCTAGTTCTCACAATATTTTACCCAAAATGTGAAAAATAAAATCTCGCTTAAAATAACAACATCCAAATAATCCTCCTTAAAAAAGTACTAACAGACACACAAAAAATCAAAAAACAGAACGAAACAAAAAAAAAGTGAGTTTACTCAAAAATTTATAAGATTATAAAAAATTATGATTTCATATTATTTATAACAAATTTTTAAGAATTTCTAAAATACTTTTATAAAAATCCTAAAATTTGAATTTATAGCAATTTCTAAGTAAAACAGTGCAATTTAAATTAATCTTATAATCGTAGATCATCAAGTTACTCATTGTTCATTGAAAATTTTATTCAATGAAATAAATAGCTAGTAAAATAATGCCACAAAATATGATAACTAATGGTCTTAAGATTTTAAGAACTAATATCATAGTCATGGTATCATCTTCTCTTAAAGAGAAGTATCAAATGTTACTTGATGTTCTCTTTTTGAATATTTTATTTGATATTAGAGAAGCAGTAGTTTGTGACTATCATTAATTATGAAATTAGTAATAGACAACCATTATTAATTATTGAAGTATAACAGAAATAAAAAAAGTATATGGCAAAAAGTAGTATACAATTAATGTAGAGTATCTTTATAAATAGAATAGATTTGTTTTTCAATTGCATCCCAGTTATATTTTTCTGAAATTAGTTTTTTGCCATTTTCTCCAAAGGTTTTCATCAAATTTTCATTAATTAATAGTTTTTTAATAGAATCAGCAAGAGCTATTTCATCATATTCAGATGAAAACCCTATGTTGCCATCAACCCAATTGTGTATATGATTATTTTTAGTTAAAATTAGGGGTTTACCACAGGCCATAGCCTCTAATCCACTTGTAGTAAATGATTCATATTGTGAAGGCATTATAAATATGTCACAATCTATAAGAGCTTCTTTTTTATCTTCATTATACAAAGGACCAGTCATTATTACTTCATTTTCTAGATTAAGATGAGAAACTATGGTATTTATTTCATCTAAAAATCCATCATCGGGTCCAACAATAGCTAGTTTGATATTTACATTTGAATCTTTTTTAATTGAATTATTATTCTTTAACAATGTGAGTGATTTGAGTAATAGATCCAATCCTTTTATTTTGTGAATTCTACCAATAAATAATAATAATTTATCATTGGGATTAATATCATTTTTTTTGCGAAAAACACCTTTTGGAGGTAAATTAGAATAATCTTCAATGTTAATACCTAAAGGAGCTATTTCTATTTTTCTATCAGCTATTCCCATTTTTAAATATTGTTTTTTTTCAATTTCAGTTAAAGCTAGAACTTTAGAAGAATTTTGAAGAATTTTAAATCCCCATAAATTATCAAATACTTTTTTGAGTCCTTGTTTCTGAAAAAAAGGAAGAACTGAACCATGAGCTTGTAAAACATAAGGAATATTATTTTTGCGTGCATAATAGCTTGCAACAAGAGCCAAAGAATGCCTATGTTCATGTATATGAACAATGTCATATTTTTTAATTTCTTTTCTCAGTTTAAAAGGAAGAGAATAAGGAGTATCTATTAAAAAAGAAGACTTAAGAAAATTTGACAAATTTTTAAAATAGTATGTTTTTACACCATCAATATCAACATTATATCTTTCTTTTAAGTCCATACGTTTTTTGCAACTATCTGTAGTGAAAACAGCTACATTATTTCCATTTTCAGCTTGTTTTTTTGATAACTGATAAACTGCATTAACTACTCCTCCTGCAGCTAGACAAGGATAAAATGTTGGAACAACATGTAAAATATTTATTTTAACACCTACTTACTATTTTAATAGATTTCTGTATAAACAATGAATTTTAAATTATATAGACTAATATTAATTAGATATGATAATATTAATTAGATGTGGTGATATTAATTAGTTAGTTAATATTAATTAGATGTAGTGATATTAATTAGCTAGGCTAATATTAATTAGATGTAGTTATATTAATTAGCTAGGCTAATATTAATCAGTATAGATTCATTAGATCTTAGTTATAAGTCTTAAAAGTATATCATAATTATATATATTACTTTCTTTAATATATTAATTAATTATATAACTTTTTAATTATATAATTATTATATTGTTATTTAATATTCTTTAATATTTTCAATTCCTTAATCATTATAACATTACAGAAAATTAATTAATTACAATATTCTTCAATTCCTTAATCATTATAACATTACAGAAAATTCATTAATTAATTACAATATTCTTCAATTCATTAATCATTATAACATTACAGAAAATTCATTAATTAATTACAATATTCTTTAAAAATTTAATTAAAAGTAGTTGAGTTATGGAGGTTTAAATACTTGACAGAATTAAGTAAATTAGAATCTTTTATTGAATTACATAAAAGTAAAATCTCGTTAATAGGTGTAATCTTATTTGCTTCAATAATTACAATATTATTAATATGGATTAATACCTCAGAAGAAATTTTAGGCCACTCTTATAGAGATGTTTATTTCTATTTAATTCAAGCTCTCAGATTTTCAGGGCATTCAATTGGAGGATATGAGTATACTAAATATCTATCTCCCCTCGTTCCTTTTTTAACTTCAATACTATTTAGATTGGGATTTGTTAATGAAACAAGTATTTTCACTATAACTGGAATGTTCTATATTTTAGGCGTGGCAGGGATGTATTTATTCCTAAAGCTACGATTTAATTATATTTTAGCTATTTTTGGTGCTATTTTATACGGAGGGCTTTCAATTAATTTAATGTGGGTAGCTAATGGAACTATAGATATTCCTAGCGTAGCTCTTACAATTTTATCCCTCTATTTTTTTGTTTTAGCTATTGATAAAAATCAAAAATACTTTTATATGGCATTTCCACTACTTGTACTGGGTTTTTTTGCAAAATACACAGCAGGTTTAGCAATAGGCATGATGCTAATTTATTTTATTTCAAAACCAAACATAAAATACAATATTAAGAAATATTTTAAAAATGGTATTGGGGGATTAATTGCAGGAATAATAACAGCTATTCCATTTTTAGCCTATTTTTACATTAATGACATTCCATTAGGATTTGTAAACCAAGCACAAGAAATCGCTTCTAAAACTACAATAGCTAATGAGGTTACTAATGATCTATTCTTCTACATTGCAAATATACCAAAATTTATTTATAACCCAAACCACCTTTTATCGTATTTAATAATAGCTATAGGAATAATTGGTCTTTTAATCGGCCTATACAAAAGTATTAATTTATTAAAGAATGGTTATCAGAATTCTAATATTTTTAATAATGGTAAATTTAAAATAACTGAAAAACTAGAAATAGGTAATACTATTTATTATAGTTTATTAATTATTACTATTGGAATAATAGCTATTTCTTTTTTAACAGCGAGCAAAATATCCTTTATTTACAGTGAACTTATTTTATTTGTAGCTATTTTAGTTTTTTCATATTTAGTTAAGAATATTCTAAATATATACGATGAAAATACTAAGAAAAACTTTAGATATAGTTTATTGATGTTTTCATGGTTTTTTGCATACTTAGTGTTTTTTTCAGCTCATATTACAAAGGCAGATAGATATTTCACAACTTTAGCTCCAGCCTTTACATTCTTTATTATATTAGCTTTGAAATTTATAATAGATTCTTTAGACAGTGAAAGAATATCTAATTATTTAAATAAGAATGAAATATCTAAAGATAATAACTCTAATAACTCTAAAAATACTACAATAGCTAAAGACAGTGAAAGAATATCTAATTATTTAAATAAGAATGAAATATCTAAAGATAATAACTCTAATAACTCTAAAAATACTACAATAGCTAAAAATAGCTCTGAAAATACCAGGATATCTAAAGATAATAACTCTAAAAATACTACAATAGCTAAAAATCAGAGAATATATAAAAACAGAATAAAACAAATAAAAATAGCTATTCCTTTTGTTCTTATTATAATTTTCTTGGTATCGTCTTTTGGTTATTTGACAATAAATAAAAATGATCCATTAGTTCATGATGAAAGAGAAGTAGCTAATTGGATTATGCAAACTGATCCCAATTATCAGATGAAAATCATTTGGGCAGATCGAGGACCTATATTTACATGGTATTTTAAAAAAGAAGTTGTTTATGTAAACTGGTTATATGAAAGTCCTCATCCAAGTGATGAAAAAATAATGGAATTATCAAAAAAATTAAACAATGCTAGTGCTTATTATTATATTTCACTCCATCCTAACTTAAAATTAGATAATTATGAGGAAATAAAAAGAATTGGTGAAGTTTCAGTTTATAGAAAGTCAGGTTGATTTTTTAAAGTTCGATGATGATCAACTGTAAGAGGTTATAATTAAGAATAAATGATGTTGAGACTTTAATTTATCTTCAAAATTTAAGAACTTTTCCAGATATACTATATCCATTAAATAAAGAAATTAAAATAATATTTAGAAGAAAAAAGTATTAAAGGATTTCTAGAATTACAAAAAGAAAAATGGAACCAAATAAATCATCTAGAATTACAAAAAGAAAAATGGAAGCAGATAAAAAAAATCATTTAAAATTGGACTATCCTTAAACTTTTATCTAATTATAAAAAGTTAATTAAAAGGAACCAACTGCAAAAGCTATAAATGCGATCATCATACCCCTTTTAAGGAGTTTTGAAACCGTTTTACAATTTTCTACTTCTTGATTAAGTAATATTTTATATGCACTCATTATAAAGAAAATTAGAGCGATTGTTAATGGTATCAGATAGTATAAATTAAAAATTCCATTTAAATATAAAATTGGACTTAGGCAACTGGCTAATAAAATGAATAAAGCGGCTAAAATAGATGAAATTTTCATACCATATTTGATGGGTAAAGTTTTAGCTCCTTCTTGCTTATCTCCTATATAATCTTCCATATCCTTAACTATTTCTCTAGCTAAAGTCATGAAAAATGCAAAGAATGCTAAATAAAAAGAAATTTCAAATAGGCCAATTATTGATCCTCCAAAAATAAAACAAGATGCTGTTAAAAATGCAACAGATATGTTTCCAGTGAGTACTGAGGACTTAAGAGAATATGCATAATAATACATGACTATTGAATTAAATACTACGATAATAAATGGCCAATAGCTATTTATAATGAAACTAATTATTGATCCCAATGCTATAGCTAATAAAAAGAGGATGAAAGAATAATTTCTTGCATTTTTTAAAGATATTCTTCCAGAAGGAATTGGCCTTTCTGGCTTATTTATAGCATCAATTTTATAATCAAAATAGTCGTTGATGACATTTCCTGCACCAGTAGCTAAGAAAACAGTGATAATCCCAATTAAAATAGGAACATCATAATTTTTTCCTATTATAGCGATTAATACAACAGCTACCACAGCAAGTAAAGCATTTCCTGGGCGAAGTATTTCCAAATATGCATTCATTATATTCTATCCTATTAAATAAATAACTAAATAAGGTAGTTAGGCTTATAAGTAATGTCTAAATAAGTTTAATCATAAAAGTTAAGTTTAATCACGAAAGTTAAGTTTAATCATAAAAGCTAAGTTTAATCATAAAAGCTAAGTTTAATCATAAAAGCTAAGTTTAATCATAAAAGCTAAGTTTAATCATAAAAGTGAATCCAATAGTTTTCCAAATTCTTTTGCAGTATTCATCATAGAATATTGATTTACTTCATCATTACCATTATAAGTAACCTTTCCATTTTTAATAAAATCATTATAGAAATTCATTATGGCAGATTTAGTTTCAGATAAGGTTGATACATGAACTCCAACATTAGTTTTTTCTATTAAATCTTTTAAAGAACCTTCTTTATATCCAATAGATAAGACTGGGCGTTTAACAGCCAGATATTCATAAACTTTTCCTGGTAAAAACATTTTTTCATTTTCATTATTCCATGACAACAATAAAAGAACTTGAGATTTTATTTGCTTCTTTAAAACCTCATTATGATGTATTGAACCATGAATAGTTACTATATCTCTTACATGATATATTTTAGCTGTTTTTTCTAATCCTTCACTGTCACCATAAAAATTTAAAGCTATTTTAGAAGCATCTATCTTTTTTTCGTTTATTAATTCACTAATAGCTTTGAATAATACTTCAGGATTCCTTTTTCCATTATAAAGAGAACCTGCATAGATGAAATCCAAAATAGAATCAGCATTATCAATATTATGGTTATTATCATTTATACTATCAAAATTATCATTATCATTAAGACTACTGTCCCTTACGATACCATCATCAGAAACCACAGAATTATCCCGAATATTACTAAAAGTAGTATTATTTGCGGTACCTTCTGTATTAAGTCTAAAATCATCTAGAGTATTATTAAAATCAGTAGTACTTGTACTGATATTATCATTAATCCCAATATTATTTTTAATATCAGTAAAAACAGTTTTATCTACATCAACAACATCAGTAGCATTAGTAGCATTAGTAAGATTATCAACTCTAAAATTACCACTAATATCATTAATAGCACTATCTACACTAATAACATTAGAATTATTAATATCATTTGTATCATTAGTAAGATCAAAATTATCTTGATTATTTTTAATATTGCTATTAATAGAATTATAAATAGAATTATAGTTATTATTTTCATTGATGTTTTTACTATCATATTTATTGATATTCTTAATATTCAAAATATCAAAATTATAATCATTATTTTTCAAGATATCTTCAGGATCAAAGCCAGATAAAATAGGATAAACATTTTTATCTTTATGTAGGGATTTTAATTTTAAAGCAGCTCTTTCAGTGGTTGTGGTTAAAGCATCTGCATACTTAAATGTTTTTATTTCTAATCTTCTTTCAAAAAAACTCCTTATAAAAGTATGATGAACATAAGGATTCATATTCCAAAGATCCCTCAAATCTGCAATCCATGGAATATTATACTGCTTTTTAATATTTTTAGCAATTATATGAGAAGTAATTGGCCATGAGGAGCTAATAATAGCATCAATGTCATTATTTTCAATGATATTTTGAGAAGCTTCAATAGCTGGTTTATACCAATATTTCATCCCATCAGGATAAGCAAAAACTTCACCCATCATTGAAATTATTTTTGAAGATAATTTATTGGTACTTGTTATAGAATTAAAATTATTATTATCAATAGTAGAATTAAAGTCACTATTATCAACAGTAGAATTAAAGTCACTATTATCAACAGTAGAATTAAAGTCACTATTATCAACAGTAGAATTAAAGTCACTATTATCAACAGTAGAATTAAAGTCACTATTATCAACAGTAGAATTAATGTTAATATTATCAACAGTAGGAGTAGTAATATTAAAATCATTATTTGAATTAAAACTACTGTTTAATTTGAATTTATTCAACCATTTATCTAACATATCCTCATAATGTGTTTCAATAACATTAAATTCATGATTAATAGATGGAAAGTTATCCAATTTAGGAACAATCACAATAGGTTCCCAGTCAAAATTAGTTAAATATTTAGCTAAACCTCTCAAACGTTTAGATGCTATTTCATTCGTTTGATTGAAATAAAAAGCTATTAAAAGAACTTTTTTCATTTTAACCCTACAATATAAATTACAAGTAATCTCTAAATATTATTTATATCCAATATTATTTAAAATAATGTTGATAAAAATAATCTAATAAAAATAATCTAATAAAAATAATCTAATAAAAATAATCTAATAAAAATAATCTAATAAAAATAATCTGACAATAACAATAATCATATTAAAAATATATACTATTTCTATAAGTTTATTATTTCTTCATTATACATCCTATTAATTTAGATAAGTTTATTATTTTCATTATTATACATCTATTAACTAGCATATGCTATTAAGTATTATTATTGTTCGACTTTGGTTTATTATTCTATTACTGATTTTTATTAATAAATTAATCGTTTTATTTTCACTATTAGTTTAAGTAATGAAATAATAAATCAATTAGATTTAAATCATATGAAAAACAAATAATACAATGATTATGTAATAAATGAAGATTAATTATGATAAGAGAATTAATAAGAAAATTATATAAAGTAATTTTATTATGTAATTAATGCTATTTATAAATTAATAAATTCTAATGAAATTTGAATCATATTAATAAGAATTATTAACAAAATCATATTAATAAGAATTATTAACAATAATAGCAATAATTTCGATAATAAAATATAATTTTAAATATTTCAAAGTTTAAAAAAAATAGGTAATGAAATAATTAAATTATTAAAAATAATGTAAATATTATTCTTAAATGCATCAGAATAGTCAAAAATAGTCCATGAACAATATAAGTAATACTTAATACTATGTAGGAAGGTGTTCAATTTGAGTAAAATAAAAATAGCTATTGTAGGTATAGGAAATTGTGCTAGTTCTCTTATTCAAGGAATTCATTATTACAAAGATGAAACTGAGAAAGACGCTATTGGCTTAATGCACTGGGAAATTGGAAATTATGAACCATCCGACATTGAAGTTGTGGCAGCTTTTGATGTTGATAAGCGAAAAGTTGGGAAAACTGTTGATGAAGCCATTTTTGCTAAGCCGAATTGTACCACTATTTTTCAAAGAGATATTCCCAAAAGCGATGTAAAAGTAAGTATGGGTAATACATTAGATGGTGTTGCTCCACATATGAGAGACTTTGAAGAAGATTATACTTTTTTACTATCTGATGAAGAACCAGTAGATGTTGTTAAAGTTCTAAAAGACTCTGGTGCTGAGATGCTAGTAAATTATGTTCCAGTGGGTTCTGAAGAAGCTGCAAAATTTTATGCTCAATGCTGTATAGAGGCAGGAGTCGCATTTATAAATTGTATGCCTGTTTTTATTGCAAGTAACGATGAATGGGACTCTAAATTTAGGGAAAAAAACATACCTACTGTTGGAGACGATATAAAAGCTCAAATAGGTGCCACTATAACACATAGGACATTGGCCAACCTATTTAGAGAAAGAGGGGTCAAATTAGATCATACATATCAGTTAAACACTGGTGGTAACACTGATTTTGTGAATATGCTCAATAGAGATAGGCTAGATTCTAAAAAGGAGTCTAAAACAGAAGCTGTTCAGTCAGTATTAGGGGAAAGAATGAATCCTCATGATATCCATATTGGTCCAAGTGATTATGTCCCTTGGCAACAAGATAACAAATTATGTTTCCTTAGAATGGAAGGTCGTACTTTTGGAGATGTACCTATGAATATAGAACTAAGATTAAGTGTTGAAGATTCTCCTAATTCAGCAGGCTGTGTGATTGACGCAATAAGGTGCTGTAAATTAGGTATTGATCGTGGAATTGGAGGTCAGCTAACTTCTATCTCATCTTATGTTATGAAACATCCACCGGTCCAATATACAGATGATCAAGCATATAACCGAGTTAATGACTTCATAGTAGGAGAAATAGAAAGATAATCTAATTTTACTTCCCTTTTTACTTTAATTTTATTCTAGCTATTTTATAGTTATATTTAATCATATTTGATTAACGTATAGCAAAGCTTACTTAATATATTAATTAAAATTTAGTTAAACTTTAATTAAAATTTACTTAAATATTATAGTCATTATTGAAAAATTTATCATTTTATAAAATTATAATATTCAATTTTTTATCTTTAAATTCAATTTAAACAATTTTTAAGAGAAATAAAAATATTAATAATTTACAAACATTACCATCATTACTATAATTAAAATTTACTTAAATTTGAATTTTAATATACAATAATTTGTTTAAGGATTTTTAAAGCATATTTTAATCTTGATATATTCTGATTTATAGTTAATATTCTAATTTTATTCTAATTCAATCATCTGTACTAATAATCTATTAAAAAAAATATTCAATCGATTTTTGACACTCTACAATTTAGAATTTTATGATAAAAATAGATAAATATTATTAGTAGTTTGTAGATACTATATCTACTATGGAAAAACTGTTATTATAATAATTAAATTATTTTATTTCTTATTTTATTCTAAAATCGAATAAAACTAAAAATAATAAATTATATCGTAATTCCTAATTAAACAAATAAATAATCACAATTTACTAAAGTTTTATTAGAAGGTGGACGTTATGAAAGTTACAAGAATCACAGAAACTGCTTTTAGAGATGCTCATCAATCCCTTTTAGCTACAAGGGTGAGAACTAGGGACATGATTCCTATTGCAGAAGAAATGGACAAAGTAGGTTACTTCGCAATAGAAGCTTGGGGAGGTGCTACTTTTGATACTAGCATTAGATACCTAAATGAAGACCCTTGGGAAAGATTAAGAGATCTTAAAGAAAAAATTACAAAGACCCCTATCCAAATGCTAGTAAGAGGACAAAATTTAGTAGGATACAAACATTATCCAGATGATATTGTAGAAAAGTTTGTAGAAAAATCCTATGAAAACGGAGTGGACATTTTTAGAGTTTTTGATGCTTTAAATGATGTAAGAAACATGAAAAAAACAATAACAGTAGCTAAAAAACAAGGTGCCCATGTTCAAGGAACTATAAGCTATACAATAAGTCCAGTTCATACATTAGATGATTTTATTAAAATAGCTAAAGAATTAGAAGCTTTAGAATGTGATTCACTAGCTATAAAGGATATGGCAGGTTTAGTGTATCCTAAAGATATTTATACTCTTGTTAAACGGTTAAAAGAAGAAACAGATCTTTTAATTAATCTTCATTCTCATTGTACAAGTGGAATGACCCCTATTAGCTATTATGCTGCATGTGAAGCAGGAGTAGATATATTAGACACAGCTATTTCTCCACTAGCATGGGGAACATCCCAACCACCTACTGAAAGTATTGTAGCTGCACTGAAAGGAACTGAATATGATACTAAACTTGACTTAAAACTTTTAAATCCTATTAAAAAGTATTTTGAAGGAATAAGAGAAAAATATAATAGTTTACTTGACCCGATATCTGAACAGATAGATACTGATGTTTTACTCTACCAAATTCCAGGAGGTATGCTTTCTAACCTAGTTTCACAATTAAAAGAACAAAATGCATTAGACAGATATCAAGATGTATTAGAAGAAATGCCAAGAGTTAGAAAAGACATGGGATATCCACCACTTGTTACACCAACTAGCCAAATTGTAGGAATTCAAGCAGTGATGAATGTATTAGGCGGAGAAAGATATAAGTTAGTTTCTAACGAAGTCAAAGAATATATGAAAGGTAAATATGGTAAACCTCCAGCACCAGTTAATAAGAAAATTTCTAAAAAAATCATTGGAAACGAAAAACCTATTACTCATCGCCCTGCAGACGATTTAGAACCTCAATATGACAAATACAAAAAAGAAGGTGAAGAAAAAGGAATCATCAAAAAAGAAGAGGATATTCTTACCTTTGCTCTTTATCCACAAGTAGCTGTTAAATTCTTAAAAGGAGAAGCAGAAGAAGAGAAATTAGAGCCTTCCAAACCAAGTATGAGTGATGAAAACATAGCTATTCCTACCGAGTATAATGTTGAAGTTGATGGAGACATCTTTGATGTTAGAATACTCCCAACAGGATATATGGAAATCGGAGAGTCAGATACTCCTATTTCAAGTCCAGTTGAAGGAGGAGTTACTTCTACTATGCAAGGAATGGTATTAAAGCTAAAAGTGAATATTGGAGATAAAATCAAAAATGGTGATACACTAGCAGTTATTGAAGCTATGAAGATGGAAAATGATATTCAATCAGAAATCAGTGGAATAGTAGAAGAGATACTTGTTAGTGAAGGAGACACCATTAATGCAGGAGATACATTGATGGTCGTGAAGTGAAACACTACTTAAAACATTGATGTATATTAAAATAAATAAAAAAAGTAATATGTATTAAAATAAATAAAAAAAGTAATATGTATTAAAATAAATAAAAAAAGTAATATGTATTAAAATAAAAAAAATAGATTAATGCATATTATACTAAAAACAATTATTATAACAATAAATAGAACCATTTGAATTCAGAAACAGGTTAGTATTTATTATTTTTTTATTTAAAATCAATATCGCACAGATTCAGGGCTTTCAACACTTCCCTTATATCATTTTATCTTTTTTATAGATTTTAAAAACAATATTATACAAACTAATTTATAATAGCTATTTGTAAAGTCTAGTTTCATCTATTCTAATTCATTTTTTTATCTTATGGATTTTCTCTAGCATTATAACATTAATGATTATAATCTTTATTTCATTTATTATTTCTCATTTTAGATAATAATAAACAGAAAGATGATTACTCTTTTCATGATAAAACTTTTCCTATTTGGTTAAAATTTAAATATCTTAAAATAATAATGTAATATTCATGTTTTTTAAAAAAGGAGGTAATTTAAATGGTAGTTCATAATTGTGATGATAAACCAGGAATTGGTAGTTATCAATGCAATAGTTGTGGTAATGTAATAGATATTATTGATCCTAATTCTGCTCTTGAACCTTGTCCTTCATGTTTTAGCTGTATTTGGAACACTATCAAACCTATTGATAAAAACATGATTTGAGAGTGTCTCATAAGTAAGATTTTTAAAAAATTTAATAAAAATATTCCTCATTTAAAATCTTTAAATATTATATAACTACCTATATTATTTTATTTATTAAAAATAATACTTAAAAAATCTATAAATTAAAATTAAAAAATATAAATTCTTTAAAAATTGAAGTAAATAAAACAATTAATTTATTATAGCTATTAATACATATTTTATCAACTATTTACTATTTAAATGATTTTCATGGAAACTAATTTCATGAAAATTTCTAAAAAAGTGACTTATGAGACACTCCCTCTAAAAAAATTAATTATGGGACACTCTCAAAATACTAATTTTTTACTTCTATTTTATGTTCTTCTATTTCTTCTTTTGTTAATTCCCTAATTAGATGGTTTTCATTGTTGAATCCGTTTTTTTCAATACTAAAAATATTTTCAATAGTGCTGAAGTCGACACTGTGGATGTATAATGATTCTTTAATGATTTTGTTGTTTTCATCTTTTTTTAGTTTGAAAATTCCATAAACTTTATCTCTCATTTTTATGAACATCTCCTTTTATAATTATATAATTATATACAACTATCAAAATAATAATTAAAATAAATAATATGAGAGAATTGAAAAAATTAAGTTATTCTCTCTTTTTAAAAGTTTTTTTAGATTTTTATAATCACACATATTTTTAACTATTATACTAGTTTTATGCTATTCTTTTGTAGAATTTTATTTTGATTTTAGCTATTTTTGCATATGCGAGGTTTTTTACACTGATTTTTAGGATTTTTTTGGTTTTGTTGTAGTTTGTTTTTATGTTGCTTGTTTTGCTGATTTTGCTTAGTGTGAAACCTTTTAAAGATTTCTTGAATAGTTTAGAACCTGTTAAAATACCATAATTTTTAATATAATAAGTTTTATAATAAACTCTGTATCTTTTACCATGATATTTTACAGTTTTAGCACTCTTAGCAACATGATAGACTTTTATGTTTGTTTTTGTGATTGATATAGTGTTGGATTTTGCACTGGAATGGCCATAGATGATGTTTTCGGTGTTTAGTCCGTTGTATGCTGCGTTTGCGTAGTATTTTCCTGCTTTAGTTGCTGTGTATGTGTACTGTGCAATCCCTTGACCATTTGTTCTAAGACTCACAGTTTTACCTGCAATAGTTAAACTGAGATTCTGGTTAGCTAATATGTTTCCTTGGTTGTCTTTGAGTGTGATTTTGTAAGTTATTTTATTGCCGTTTCTGGAGCTGGTTATTGTTATTACTGTGTTTTTGTTAGCTGGTTTGATTAGGTAAGTTCCAGTTGTGGTGGTTTTGTTGTAGTTGTTGTTTTCAAAGATAGCTTCTATACTTATATTTCCTGCGTTATTGTTAGGTAATGTTAGAGTCCATAGGCCATTAACAACGTTTACCTCATAAGAAGTGCCATTAACAATGATTGTGATGGTATAGTTGCCATTTACCAAGTTACCATTAGCATCAGTGACAGTTCCATTGATTGTGGAGTTTCCTCCGTAAGTAGCATTATTTGGTAAGTTGATGTTTATAGTTGCATTAGCCTTTGTAACATTAAAATCAATGTTTAAATCAGAATTTTCATAGTTACTATCTCCTGAATAAGTGACTGTTATAGTATTTAAGCCAACAATAGTATTAGGTATTGTTAAATTCCATGATCCATCGATAACAGTTACATTGTATTCTATGCCATTGATGGTTACTGTGATGTTGTATGTTCCGTTTATTAGGTTACCATTAGCATCAGTGATATTACCAGCAATAGTGGAGTTTTCACCATACACAGCATCACTAGGTAAGTCAATATTAATTATAGTTCCTGATTTACTGACAATGAAATTCACATTATCATCGGATTCTGTGTAATTGCTGCTTTCTTTAAATACTATAGTATATGTGTATTCATTTGCATCTAAGCCAGTGATATTTACTCTACCTATACCATTAGTGAATGTCACATTGTAAGTTATGTTGTTTATGATTACTTCATAAACTCCATCTAGGATAGCTGTGCCATTAGGTGTAGTTGCATTAATCACTATAGTAAGATTATCACCATAGGTGACATCATTAGCTGTAACATCTAAGTTTACATTATCTTTAAAATTAGTGTTAAGATTTGTACTTGTAGCATTATAATCATCTGTACTTGCAAAACTTATTGATAAGTTTTGATTTCCAAGTTGACCATAATTAAATCCATTGAATATGCCAGTTCCATTAACAAATGTAACATTCCGACTTTGACCACCAATAGTGACATTGAATGTAATAGGTGATAAACCACCAATATTCGGATTAATGTGTAAAGTTATATCAGCTACACTATTATTCACAATAGTTAGTTGATCAACAGTGATATTAGTAATATTACCTTTACTAATAACTCCAATTAGTGTGAAGCTACCAATGATAGTGCCATTTGAGTTTTTAAAGACTATATTCGGACCAGCAAGGCTTTGAATAGGAACTTCAATTACACCAGAATTGTTTAAACCAAACTCTTTGAAAAAGGTACCATTCCAATAAACACCATTCATAGAAGGTAATAAATCAGAACCAGAACTATCACTAGAACCATTCAAATACACAGTGTAGTTGAAGCTTAATAAATCACCAACAGAATAATTACCACTTAAATCAGTCGTATTAGTAATATTAAGCACATAATAAT
>NZ_LWMW01000108.1 GCF_001639285.1 Methanobrevibacter cuticularis
AGTTTCTTCTTGTTTTGGTATTGAAGTGTGTAGAAGTGATATCTTTATATATGGGTAATTACTATAACTATGTTTGTCCAGTAATTAAAAGTTAATAGTTTAATAGGATACTAACTGTTCTTTAGATGACTAACAAGTTTTTTTTTATTTATTGTTAATGATATAGTTAGTAGAATGATTGTTAAACATTTTTTAGTTTTTAAATAATAGCTGGCAGTACATGAATTATATATTTAAATAAAAAATATGGTTGATATATTCTATGTATATTATAAAATAAGAGTATAGAATCAACATATTTTATGTTTTTTCACGATTCATAATCATAATGGAGTGTTGATTATTCTAAAATCATTATAGAAAACTGATTACTCTATCATAATGGGTCGTGAATAACTAATTTAATTAAATAAAAATATTAGAGGTGAATAATGTATAAAAATGAATTTAAGAAATTGTCGACTTTTTTGATAATTTCTGTAATAATAGCTATGGGTGCTTTTTGTTTAATTGGCACAGCAAACGCAGCAGACGTTACTATTAGTAACACTACTGGTAATATACGAGATGCATCAATCGGCAATGGTAGCTTTAATGCTGGTGATACGCTGTACTTAGAAGATGGTGTATACTCAGGAACAGGTAATAAAGCTATAACAGTCAACAAAAATATGACAATAGCTGCCGTGAACAAAGGTGGGGCAATAATCGACATGGGAAATAATGCACGAGCATTCGCAATAAACACAGGAATCAACCTAACACTGATAAACATAACCTTCATAAACGGAAACAACACAGGTGAAAATGGTGGTGTAATCTTATCAACTGGAACTAACATCACATTAACCATAACTGATTGTACATTCGAAAACAACACAGCAGGTAATGAGGGTGGAGCTATTTATATATATGGAAATGGTGCCAACACTACTATCAAAAATTCAGTATTCAAAGACAACAAAGCAAGAAGTCAATATGGTGCTGTAATTCTAGCTGGATCTAATAGTACTCGTTTGATTGATAATTGTACTTTTGAAAACAACACAGCTTCTCAATATAGTTCTGTATATATGGGTGGAGCTGGCTCTAATAATATTGTCAAAAATTCAGTATTCAAAAACACTGCAAGTGGTCAATATACTTCTGTAAATATAGATGGAGCTAATAGTACTAATTTGGTTGATAATTGTACTTTTGAAAACAATACTGCAAGTTCTCAGTATGGTGCTGTTTATATGTACGGAGTTGGTTCTAATAATACTTTAAAAAATTCAGTATTCAAAGACAACAAAGCAAATAGTCAATATGGTGTTGGACTTCTAGGTGGAGCTAATAGTACTAATTTGGTTGATAATTGTACTTTTGAAAACAATACTGCAATTAATTATGGTGCGTTAGCTATAACAGGTTCCAATAATACTTTAAAAAATTCAGTATTCAAAGACAACAAAGCAAGAAGTGAGTATGGCGCTGTAGCTATAGGTGGAACTAATAGTACTAATTTAGTTGATAATTGTACTTTCGTGGATAATTCTGCTCTAAATACCGGTGCTTTAGGTATTATTGCTATTGCTAATGATAATACTGTTCGTGATTCTGTGTTTGAAAATAATACTGCAGATAATTATGGTGCTATTCTTGTTGGTGGTACTGGTAGTAATTCTGTTTTGGATAATGTTACTGTAGTTAATAATTCTGCTGGTATTAATGGTGGTGGAATAGGATTTACTGGTGATAATAATGTGCTTACTATTAAAGATAGTATTATAAGTGATAATACTGCTGTTAGAGAAGGTGGGGCATTATATTCTACTGGTGAAAATAAGACTATCAATATAGAAGATAGTACTTTGGCGAATAATGGTGCTAAGACTGGTGGAGCATTAGATATTAATGGCGAAGAAGGTAAAGTCAATATAGATAATTCATTGTTTGAAAATAACTCTGCTACCTCTAATGGTGGAGCAATAGATATCAATGGCGAATCCCATGAGACTAATATTAACAACTCTACATTCAATAATAACTCTGCTAAAAACGGTGGAGCAATCAACAGCAATGGTGATGATAATAATTTAGCAATTAATATCACTGATTTCAACAATAATAACGCCACAAATAAAGGTGGGGCAATCAACAATAATGGTGATAATAATGTTATTGTTTTGGATAATTCAACAGCAAATAACAACACTGCATCAAAAGGTGGAGCGATCAGTAGTACTGGTGATGAAAATGCAATAGCTATAGATAACAGTGAATTATCAGGTAATAAAGATGGAATATTAAGCAGTGAAGGCGATGATAACAAAATCACAGTCGACAATTCCACTATAACCAACAACACAGCAAAAGACGGATTAATCACCAATGAAGGCAATAACAACAATGTAACTATCAACAATACCAATGCAACCAATAACACCGGTGATATCGTCTATAACACAGGCAATAATAACACTGAATCAGAGAACAACAGTAATATAACCGTCGATGTAACTTATGAAACTAACACCGATTTATCTGTTGTTTCAGGTAATGGACAAATCACAATAATAGCAACACTAACAAACAAAATCACTGGAGAAAAATTAACAGGTGAAAAAGTTTATTTCTATGTTAACGGTAAACAAGTAGGCTCAGCAACAACCGATAAATACGGCGAAGCAAGATTCATTTACAAAGTACCAAAAACAGCTAACTACAATGTATATGCAAAAACCCAACAAACAACAATAACCAATTCAACTGGAAAATACTTATTCAAAGAATCAACAACTGTAACAAAATCCTTAAATGTTAATAAAGCATTAACTCCAGCAAAAATAAGAGTAGCTAAAGTTCAAGGAAAGACTGTTAATAAAAAGTCTTACAAAATTTACTATAGACTTTACACAATCAAGAACTACGGCGATTTAACAGGATCAAGACAATTCAAAAAATACTTCAAAGCACAACTAAAAAGTGCTGCTAAAAAAGGTCTAGTCTACTTCAACTACAACAAAAAAACTAAACTACTAAAAACATTCGTCAAAAACCTAAAAGCCGGACAAATCGTAAAAGTCAAACTAAAATTCTACAAACCAACAAGAAGATAAAAAAAATAATTTCACTCTAACGGAATCAATTATCCAAAATCTACAAATACAGCATTTAATGCTAAAAAAGTGAAACTTTCACAGGATATGATGGTTAAAGAGAATCATGATGATTCTGTTGATGTGATTGTCATTATGAGTGATGAAAATGATAATCCTAGTACTAAACTATAAAATTAGTCTTGAATCAGATGGTAAACACATCGGATATACAAACACTAAATGAATGGTATTAGAAAATATAATACATGAAAAACTAAACTCACAAATGGCAAAACACACCATCACAGTTTCATCTGATGATTTAAACTATATTGTTAATCCAGTCTTAGTTGAATTTGAAACCCAAAACAACAATGACACTAATAATTTTAGTTTTTTAACCACATGGGATGTTGTTTCTAGAAAAGAATGATCAATTATTATTTTTTGGAAGAATTTATTTATTCATCTTCCATTTTTTTATTTTTACATTTTTGCTTCTGCATTATTAATTTTTTAATTTTATGGCATGATTTTTAGAAAGATCCTAAAGTTTTAATTTTTGACAATTTTTAAGTAAAGGGGTATTATTGAATATTTTTTAGGAAAGTTTATATAATTACTTTTCTATATATAATTATGTTGTGATGATATGGAAGAAGCTTTGGTGATAAATTGGGGATATGTTATTCTACTTTTTGTAGTTGGGGCTATTACATACCATAGAAAAGCCTTAGATTTACTAGGGTCACTATTCATGATTTTCATGGGTGTTATCATTGTTTTTTCTGCTGGTGTAAGTTGGCTACTTTTAATACTACTATTCTTAATCTTAAGCTTGATATCCACACGTTGGAAAAAGCAATATAAACATAGCTTAGGAATTTATGAAGGTCGAAGAACAGCTAAAAATGTTATTTCTAATGGTATTGTTGCTTTTATAATGGCTGCATTTGGAGGATATTATTTGCCCTTCGTAGGGGGTTTTATTGGAGCTGTTGCAACAGCTACTGCAGATACTATGGCAAGTGAAATTGGTGTAATACAAGAGCCACGATTGATATCTTCTATGAAAAAAGTTGCTCCAGGAACTGATGGTGCTATTTCTGTTTTAGGAACTGCTTTTGGTATAGTTGGAGCAGGATTAATAGGATTTGCTGCTTTTTTACTTGGTATTATACATGATCCTCTATTATCACTTAGAATAGCTGTAATTTCAGGGACAATTGGTTGTTTCATGGATAGTTTTTTAGGGGCTGTACTTGAACGCAGGGACTTTATAAATAATGAGCATGTTAATCTTTTAGCCACAGTTACTGGAGCTATAATTGGCATTCTTTCTACTATTTAGCTATTTTTTAATAAAACATCTGAATTTTTTACTATTAGCTATTTTTAATAGAATATAACTTTTTAATAAATGCTACCTTGCAATTAAGTATATATTTCATATTCTTTCAATAGCTAATATTTTTCTTTTAATAGTAAATTTTTAATATTAATTATAAAGGTTATTTTTATTGAGTAAGTTATTTTTAATATTAATTATAAAGGTTATTTTTATTGAGTAAGTTATTTTTAATATTAATTATAAAGGTTATTTTTATTGAGTATAAGTTATTTTTAATATTAATTATAAAGGTTATTTTTATTGAGTATAAGTTATTTTTAATATATACAGAATTTATTTTTTAAAATAAGGTCTTATTGAATTTTCAATTTATGTGATAATTTTTTTAAAAATATATATGTGGTAATAAATAATATATTAAGTAAGATATTGATAGAGATAATCATTATTAATACTTATTGTCAATTTTTTATATCAAATTAACTTATAAATCATTGTGATTACTATGAAAGGTATAATTCTAATAATGGATGGACTAGGGGATCGTCCTTTAAAGAGTCTTGGGAATAAAACTCCATTACAAGCAGCTAAGACACCAAATATGGATAAAATGGCAGAACAAGGTATAAATGGATTGATGGATTCTATTAAACCAGGAATAATTCCAGGAAGTGATACTGCGCATATATCTATTCTTGGTTATGATCCTTATGAGGTTTATACTGGAAGAGGGCCTTTTGAAGCATCTGGTGTTGGTTTAGAAATTTTCCCTGGAGATATAGCTTTTAGATGCAATTTTTCAACTGCTGATGAGAATCAAATCATTACTGATCGTCGTGCTGGGAGAATAAGAGAAGGTACTAAAGATATAATTGATTCACTAAATCATATGGTTATTGAAGGATATGATGATGTGAAAATTATATTTAAAGAGTCAACAGGCCATAGAGCAGTTTTAGTTTTAAGAGGTAATGGACTATCTGATGCAGTATCTGATGCTGATCCTAAAAAAGAAGGTAATGCTCCTAAAAAAGTAGTTCCAACCGATGATTCTCCAGAAGCAAAAAAAACTGCAGATATTTTAAATAAACTCATAATAAAGTCTTATGAAATGATTAAAGATCACCCAATTAATAAAAAAAGAATAGAAAATAATCAACCTCCTGCCAATATCATCATACCAAGAGGAGCTGGTGCTGTACCTGAAGTTGAACCATTGAATGAAAAATATAATATTAAATCTGCATGTATCGCTGAAACAGGTCTTATCATGGGAATAGCTAGGTTTGCAGGTATGGATATTATTGAAGTGGACGGAGCTACTGGTGGAACTGATACTAATTTAGATAATATATCTGATACTATTGTTAATCATCTTAAAGGTGTGGACTACAATTTCTTTTTAATAAATATTGATGGTGCTGATGAAGCAGGACATGATGGAAATTCAAAAGAAAAAGTAGAATTCATAGAAAAAGTTGATGAAATAGTTATCAAAAAACTATTAGATATTGAAGATTGTTATATAATATTAACTGCAGATCATTCTACCCCTATCTCTGTAATGGATCATACTGCAGATCCTGTGCCAATGGTGATTAATGGTCCTGAAGTTAGGGTTGATTTTGTAAAACAATTTAGTGAAATTGAAGCCCACAAAGGTGGACTTTGTAGAATCCAAGGATCCAATGTAATGGATATTTTAATGGATTTAATGAACAACTCTACAAAATTTGGAGCTTAATTAGATCTTATTTAGAATTTAGTTAAAATTTAGCTAGAGCTTAATTAGATCTTATTTAGAACTTAGTTAAAATTTAGCTAGAGCTTAATTAGATCTTGCTTAGAATTTAGTTAAAATTTAGCTAGAGCTTAATTAAATCTTGTTTAGAATTTAGTTAAAATTTAGCTAGAGCTTAATTAGATCTTGTTTAGAATTTAGTTAAAATTTAGCTAGAGCTTAATTAGATCTTATTTAGAACTTAGTTAAAATTTAAATAAATCTAAATTCAGTAATAAATTTATCAATGTAAAATCATTATTAAAGTTTAATGGATCAATTAGGTTTGATATTTCGACTTTATTGGAGTTTAAATATGTCAAATGAGAATAAGAAACTTTTTGGAACTTCTGGAATTAGGGGAAAAGTAGAAGGGGAAGTTACAGCAGCTTTAGCTTTAAATGTTGGAAAAGCATTATCTACTTATTTAGGTGGAAAAGGAAATGTTGTTGTTGGATATGATACTAGGACAACCAATCTAATGCTTGAAAATGCAATATGCTCTGGTTTACTTGAATCTGGTTGTAATGTACTAAAACTTGGAATGGTCCCTACTCCTTTAGTTGGGTATGCAACAAATAAACTAAATGCAGACGCTGGAGTAATGATTACAGCTTCTCATAATCCTTCTGAGTACAATGGAATTAAACTTTGGAATAACAATGGAATGGCTTATACTCCATCTCAAGAAGAAAAAATTGAAATTATATTTCATTCAAAGAAATTCAATAATACTGGATGGGAAAATGTTGGGAATATTTATCATATTGAAGAAGTTATAGGAGATTATATTGATGAAATAATAGCTATTGTAGATATAAAATCAACATTAAAAGTAGTTGTAGATTCTGCTTCTGGAGCGGGTAGTGAACTATCTCCAATAATATTTAGAAAAGCCGGTTGTGATGTTATAACTTTAAACTCTCAATCTGATGGATTTTTCCCAGGAAGGAATCCAGAACCTAATGAAGCTAATTTAAAAAACTTGCAAAAAGTGGTCTTAGCTACAAATGCAGATATTGGAATAGCTCATGATGGTGATGCAGATAGAATGATTACTGTAGATGAAAAAGGAAGAGTAAGTGAATTTGACAAATTATTAGCCCTTATCTCAAAAAACTTTGGTGGAAAAATAATAACAACTGTTGATGCGGGATTATGTATTGATGATGCATTATCCAAGGTAGGTGGAGAAGTCGTAAGAACTAAAGTTGGAGATGTAAATGTAGCAGAAGCCATTATTGAAGAAAATGCTACTTTTGGAGGGGAACCTTCTGGGACTTGGATTCACCCTGATTTTTGTATGTGTCCTGATGGTATCCTTTCAGGCCTTAGAATAGCTGAAATAGTTTCAAAAGAGGGGGCATTGTCTAAACTATTAGATGAGATTCATGATTATCCCAATATCCGAGAAAAAATAATTTGCTCAAAGGAACTAAAGTTAAAAATAATGGGAAATATGGATCATCTTTTAAAAAATGCTTTTGATGATATAATTGATGTGAATACAATTGATGGGGTCAGATTAACTTTAAATGATGGCAGTTGGCTATTAATTAGGCCTTCTGGCACTGAAGATTATATTAGAATTACTTTAGAGGGAAAAACTCAAGAAAGAGCAGAATTTATAAGAGATACATGTGTTCAGATAATTACAGACAATTTAAATTGAATATCGATATCTTGATTTAACATAAAGTAGGAGAATCTTCATAACAGTATCATGATTAAATTTATCTAAATTTACTAGGGATTAGTACTAAATTAAATATGGGAGGAATTCTATTGAAAGCTATAATATTAAGTGCAGGTGAAGGAACAAGAATGAGGCCACTTACATTGACAAAACCAAAAACAATGCTTCCAGTAGCTGGAAAGCCTATTATTCAATACAATATAGAAGCATTAAAAGATAGTGGGATCACTGATATCCTTTTAATAGTTAAATATAAAGAAGAAATGGTTAAGGATTATTTCAAAGATGGAAATGACTTTGGAGTAAATATTAGCTATAAAACTCAAGAAGAATTAGTAGGGACAGCTAATGCTATTGGTTATGGTCAAGATTTTGTTGATGATACATTCATAGTTCTTAATGGGGATATAATTTTAGATAATGAACTCCTTACTGACATAATTAAAGAATATTCTAAATTCAAAGTAGATACTTTAATGGTTTTAACTGAGGTTGAAAATCCAAGTAACTTTGGTGTAGTAGAAATTGAAAATGATTTGATTAAAAACATAGTAGAAAAGCCAAAAAAAGGTGAGGCACCTAGTAATTTAGTCAACACAGGAATTTATATATTCAATAGAGATATTTTCAGCAAAATAGCTAAAACAAATAAATCTTCAAGAGGGGAATATGAAATTACTGATTCATTATCTATGCAAATTCAAGATAATAAAGTTGTTAGGGGATTTAAAACAGACAAAAAATGGATTGATGTTGGTAGGCCATGGGAATTAATTGAAATCAATGAGCTTCTTTTGAGTAGGATTAAGACTAATATAAAAGGTAAAATTGAAAATGGGGCACATATTCATGGAGAAATATTCTTAGATGAAGGGAGCATCATAAGGTCCGGAGTCTATATTGAAGGTTCAGTTTATATAGGTAAAAATTGTGATATTGGTCCTAATTGTTATATTAGGGGAAATAGCTATTTTGGTGATAATGTTAATGTAGGAAATGCTGTTGAAATTAAAAATTCTTTGATTATGGAAAATACTAATATTAATCATTTAAGTTATGTGGGGGATTCTGTAATCGGTTCAAACTGTAATATAGCTGCTGGAACGAATGTAGCTAATTTAAGATTTGATAATGATACTGTCAAAACCACAATAAAGAATCAAAAAATTGATAGTGGAAGGCGTAAATTTGGAACTATTCTTGGAGATTCTGTGCAAACTGGAATAAACTCAAGTTTCAGTCCAGGAGTGAAAGTAGGCCATAATTCTTCCATAGGATCAGATGTTTTACTTTATAATGATGTTGATCATAATAAAGTAGTTTTAGTGAAACAAAAACATATAATTTTCGATAAAGAGGAAAAATAAATTCATTATTTTACTTTAATTACTTTAGAATATTCATAAGCCATGAGATAGATTAAATTATAAAGAATTATAAAATGAATTCTTTAAAATATTAATTTGATGGATTATTCATGTTTTATTTAATTATTTCATCATTTAATTATATTTAATATTATAAATTATTATATAACTTATTTAATTTAATTATTTAAGGTGTTTAATATTATAAATTATTATATAACTTATTTAATTTAATTATTTAAGGTGTTTAATATTATAAACTATTACATAACTTATTTAATTTAATCATTCAAGATGTTTAATAGTATAAATTATTATATAACTTATTAAGGAGATTTTAATGAAAATTCACGAAACTGTAAAGATATTTCCAGGAGCTCATGTAATTGGAGATGTAAAAATTGATGAAAATTCTTCAATATGGTATAATGCTGTTTTAAGAGGAGATCATGGAGATATTAAAGTTGGTAAAAATTCTAATGTTCAAGATAATTGTGTTATCCATGCTCCTCCTGTAGGAACAACATTAATCGGTGATCATGTTTCTATTGGTCATGGAGCAATTGTTCATGGATGTGAAATAGGAGATAATGTTACTATTGGAATGAATGCAACTATTTTAAATAGGGCAAAAATTGGTAAGAATTCTCTTGTTGGTGCTGGAGCATTGGTAACAGAAGATAAAGAATTTCCAGAAGGAAGCTTAATTCTGGGACTTCCTGCCAAAGTTATTAGAGAATTAACTCCTGAAGAAATAGTGGAAAATAAAACTAACGCTGAAAAATATGTTGATTTAGCTAAAAAACATTAGTACTCATTACAAGAAAATCATTAAAATAAATTTAAAATTGATTACTTTGATTATTTTATCTAATTATTTTAATTTAAGTATATTTTTTATTAATTTATTTTAATTATTTAAGGATGTTTGTTAAGCAAGTTGTTTTGATTATTTAAGTATATTTGTTAAGCAAGTTGTTTTGATTATTTAAGTATATTTGTTAAACAGCTTATGTTAATTATTTAAGTATATTTTAAACCAGTATTTTAATTATTTAAGGATGTTTGTTTATTAATCTATTTTAATTTATTTATCCAGCTCATGGAATTGATTGTTTAATGTTCTAGAGTTGTAATAATGAATAAATTTAGATAATTATCTTTTTATGTAGGTATATTATGAAAATAAGAAAAGAAGTAATGGAATTGGATCCATATGTTCCAGGAAGATCACAGGATGAAATAGCTGAAGAGTTTAATTTGAAAAAGAAAGATATTATAAAATTAGGTTCTAATGAAAATCCATGGGGTCCATCAAAAAAAGCCATTGAAGCTATTAAAAGAGATTTAAATACTATAAATCGTTATCCTGAGTCTGATTTAACTGATTTGAAAGAAGAAATAGCTAAATATTCTGGAGTAACTAGTGATCAAGTTATTGTTGGTGGAGATGGGGCTGATGAGCTCATAGATGTTCTTGCAAAGGTTTTCATGAATCCCGAAGATGAATTTATTGTTCCCATTCCATCATATATGTATTATGAATTTTTATTTAAACCATATGGAGCAATTCCCATTTATGCTCAATGGGATTTAGATAGTAATACACTCGATATTGATTCTGTTTTGGATTCTATCACTGAAAAAACTAAAATGATATTTTTATGCAGTCCTAATAATCCTACAGGAGCTTTAATCCCACAAAAATATATTATAAAAATTTTAGAAACAACTGATGCTATTGTGGTGGTTGATGAAGCTTATTTTGAGTATTCTAGGGTCAATAATGTAAATTTAATTAATGATTATCCTAATGTTTTCATCATGAGAACAATGTCTAAAGTTCTTGGATTAGCTGGTATGAGAATTGGTTATGGTTTAGCTAATGCAGAAATGATAGAGTACATGCACAGAATAAAACCTGTTTTCTCCCTTACAAAGCTTTCATACATTGGAGCACTTAATACCTTCAAAGACAAGGAATATATTGAAGGATCTATTGAAAAGGGAATTAAAAGTAGAGATTTTTTATTTGAAGAGTTATGCAATATAAAGTCTTTAAATGTTCTTAAATCTTATTCTAACTATATTTTAATTGGTGTGAAAGAAACTGAGTTTACAGCATCATCTTTATCTAGAGAACTTTTAAAAAAAGGGGTCATTGTTAGAGATTGCACTTCTTTTAAAGGTTTAGATGAATATTGGATTAGGGTAAGTATTGGAACAATGGAAGAAAATAAAAAGTTTATAAGTATCATAAAGTCCATATTGCAGTGATTTAATTAAACCATAAATTTATCATTATTAAACACAAAAATCAAAATAATGATAGATTTTTTCATTAAGAAAATTATTAATAAGTTTATCAATATTAAACATCTTAAATATGATAGATTTTTTCATTAAGAAAATTATTAATAAGTTTATCAATATTAAACATCTTAAATATGATAGATTTTTTCATTAAGAAAATTATTAATAAGTTTATCAATATTAAACATCTTAAACGATTAAAGTAATAGGTTCTTGAATAATTTATCAAGATTAAATAAAAAATTAAAATAATAATAAATTTCTTTAATAATAAAGTTATTAGAAATAGAATTAATGATATTGGATTAATAAGGATCAATAAACATAATTAAAGATTATTAAGTAGGATTAAGTGGATTATATGGAAATAGGAGGAACGATTGTATCATCGTTAGAATATTCAGGAAAAATTTCTTTAGTTATATTCATGGCTAAATGCCCTTTAAGATGTCCTTACTGTCATAATGCTGAAATATTAGAAGGTGGGGATGAAACAACATTAAAAAAAATTTTTAAGATCATCGATGATTCTTTAGATTACATTGATGCCGTTGTAGTATCTGGTGGAGAACCTCTAGTACAGATAGATGACCTACTTGAGATATTAAAATATTCTAAATCATTAGGGCTTAAAACTAAAGTTGATACTAGTGCTTGTTATCCTCAAAGATTGAATAAAATTTTAAAATATATTGATTATTTAGCTATTGATATCAAAGCTCCTTTTGATAGATATGAAGAAGTAATTGGTGCAGCTATTGGAAAAAAAGTCAAAAAATCTATGGAAATAGCTAATCAAGATTCCAATACATTTTTAGAGTGTAGAACTACATATGTACCAGGATTATTGGATCATGAGGATATTAAGCAGATATCTCATGAAATTAAATGTGATTTATACACATTGCAACAATTTAGAAATAAAAATGTTTTAGACGAATCATTGGAAAATGTTGAAACTCCTAATCCTTTAGAACTTAAAACATTAGCTAATGAAATAAAACAGTTTTTAAGTCAAGTTAAGGTCAAAACTGCAGAATTTGGAGAAGAATCTATTTAGATTCGTGTATATTTACATAAAATATAAATATTATTAAAAAAATACATATGATATATGAATGTTTTAGAAGATAATAGAATCATTTCAACAATCACTCGAAAAAACTTATCAGAGGGTCGAATTAAAAGTTATAAAATTGTTTTCAATAAAGATTTATGATTTATTCAATAAAACACCATCTGATCTAATTGAAGAAGGTATGGAAGATCAATTACCAGACTGGGAAAAAATCTTTTCTTGCAATGGAAGATATAAGAATATCCTATTATTTCGAAAGATATTATCATTATTTAAAAAGTATTAATAAAAATAATAATGGTACAATAAAAAATAAGATAATGTATTAAGAACTTTTTACAGAGAATTTGAAATAGACTTACCTAAATCAACAGTACTTACAAGTAACAATTATAGGGTTAGAACAAATGAATTACCAACATGGGACGATGTTAAAGAAGATTTAGAAGTAGTTGAAAGCTTAAAAATGAAAACAATAATATTTTTTCGCAACATCTGGGTTACTTATGTGAAAAAATTCTTTATCAATTCTTAATCTTTTATTGATAGTTATAAAAAAATGGATCTAAATATTATTATATCTAAATATTATTATAATTAATTAATAAAAAAGGTATTAAGTAATGTTTAAAAAATTATAAATTAGTTAAGTGTTTTTTATAATCATTACAAACAACATCATACATACTTTTAACAAATTTGGACATGTTTGTTTCTTCTATTTTATTTTTTCTTTGAGTTTTTTGATAAATGTATTCTTGAGCAAAAGATCTGCTCATAAACTCAACATTATCAAAATCTATAATTATCGTTGGTACATCATTGTCTAAATTTTTAAAAAAAGATTCTGCAGATTCTCTCATACCTAATTTTTTATAAATCTCTTTTTCTATTTTAATTTCTTTAACTTTCATGATGTCACCTCTTTTAAGTTACTATCCTATTATTTTTATTTTTTATAATATATAATTTGCTATATTTTGAATTTCTTTGTGAGAGGTATAATTATGAATTTCATTACCTAATACTTTTTCATTTATTCTTAAAGAAACTATTGTCCCTTTGAAATAGTTATCATTAATTCCTAAGAATACTCCTTCAGGAGTAATGTGACATAGACCTTTACCAGACACGATTAACATTTCTCCTCCAAATCCTTCAGATATTATTCTATGTGAAGAATTTAAACCACTGCCTCGCATACGAAAATTATTAATATCACTACTTTTTCCATTTAAAGCAGCTATAATATAATCATTATCATTATCATAATAATTACCAGCACGTCTTAAGCTTTCAGGTATCGTTATCCCATCGTCTAAGAAGCAAATGTCAGTAAAATCAATGTTAGGATATTGTTGAGCGAATATATAAGCATTATTATATTTAGAATGCTCTGAAATATTGTTCATTATTTCAATAGCCAAATATTCAAATGATTGCTCTTCAACATAATTTTTTTTTAAAAGAGACCTAATATTTTCAAGTATATTAAATTTGTCTAAATCTGTTAAAACTTGAGGTAATGGTTTTATGGGTAGAGTAGTATTTTTATTTTTAATAGCTCTGAAAACTCCTCTTAAATAAGTCCTTGTATTAAAATTAGGATCATATTTTTCAATATTATATTCATTCATAAAATTGAAAGCAGGTAATAATGTTGTTGGTTTAATAAAATAGATATTTTTCAAATCTAAATAATCAAGAGTAAAATCATGATTATTTACAATTTTTTCATATATTTTAAAATCCTCATACAGTGACTTTATTTCCATATCTAATAATGATATTTCAAGTCATATAAATTTTTTTTAATAATAAGAGCCGTGGTCAAAAGTTGTTTTTCAAGAGAAAAATTTCTTCATTTCATAAACAAATGAATTTAAGGCATTTTTGGGTTTAATGATTTAGACTTTTGTCCATGACTCAATAAAATTTATAAAATCTAATTCAATATCTGGTGTAAGCAAATAAAAAAATAATTAAATTTTATCTTAGATTTATTTTTTAACAATTATTTTTTGCAGCTGCATTTTTTATAAATCATTTATATTAATTTTAACTAGGCTGTTATTTTATTAAATTTAATTTATAATTAATAATAAAATTCATATTTTAACTTTTTTTCATTTTCAAAATTCACTTATTAATCTATTCTACGATTATTTATCTTTATTTTTTATTGTAACATGTTAATAATACTTTATAAAATTAATAAGATATTACTGAGGAATAAATTTATATATAACAAAATTTAAACAATTAAAATAATCAAAGAAAAATGGGAGAATCAAATAAGAAAATTTATAATGAAAAATAATAAAAAATAATAATTAGATAATATATGAGTTTCATTAATCATAAAATTATCATGGAAAAAAAGTAATGTTAAAACGAAATAGATAAATTTATAATAAAAAATAAGCAAAGAATAATATTAGGTGTCAAATATTTGCATCTAAGTATGGAGAGGTATATCATGAATTTTGAAACTGAGTTAATGTATCTAAAAGAAAGAATAGAAAAAGCAGAAAGTATCAATGACTTAGATTATCTAAGAAGAACAAATGAGAAAAAATATTGGTGGACAAGCATACTAATAACTGGATTATTTTATGGATTAAATGGTAAAGTAGGTAAAATGATCCTTGGATGGATTGTTGGTGCTATAACATTTGGGATTTATTCGCTATATCTAATATATACTAGTTATAAAGATCAAAAGGAATTCAATGATCAAATGGAATTTTACATTTTGAATAGGAAAAAAGAATTAGAAAAAATAAATAGCTCAAGCATTAATACTCCTATTTCAGATGAGGATAATAATTTAAATTTTTGCACATCTTGCGGAAATAAGTTAGAAAAAGGAGTAAAATTTTGTGAAAGCTGCGGAACAGAACTACTGATAAATGAAAATTAATAAATAAAAATTTTCAGTTTATAAATGAGGGTGCTTTGTATTAAAAAAAATGATAGAAGTAGTATCAATCCTTTTACAGGAAAAAAACATTTCGATATTTTAAATGATGATAAGTTTTTAAATCAATGTTATAATGAATATTACCAAATTACTAACCAACACGAATTGTTAGATGAACATACAGATGGGAAATTAGTAGCAAAAATTTCTTTAAATTTGATTAATGCTGTTGAAAATTATTTATTAGAAATTAATAGATCAGATTACACAAATAATTACTATGATTGGGAATTTCATTTAGTTTCAAATGATACACCAAATGCTTTCTGTATACCTGGAGGGAAAATTCTTGTCTATTCAGGAATATTATCAATTGCAAACAATGAAAAATCATTAGCGTTTATTTTAGCTCATGAAATGGCTCATGCATTACTAGACCATGGTAGAACTCAAGTAAGTGCACAAACTGCTAAAAATACTGCAACAACTACAGCAAGATTAGGTAGTATTGGTCTTGATTTGCTAGGTTTTAGTGAGATAGCTTCTGTTGTAAGAACTGCTACAAATGTATCTGATATTGGATCTGAATATTTTTTAATGAAACCGTGGGGTAGAAATCAAGAAATGGAAGCAGACAAATTAGGAATGATGATAGTTAAATTAGCAGGATATGATATTAGTGAAATACCTAATTTTTGGCAAAAAATGAGCGAAATTAATTCAAATAAACATGACTTTTTTTCAACTCATCCATCAGATAAAAAACGAATTGACCAAATGAATAAAATAGTCTTAGAACTTTCTAATCAAAAAATTTCCAATGGTTCCCCTATTTTATCAGAAAATCATAATCAAAAAAATTCAGGCATTATTTCAGCTTTATCAGAAGTATCTAATCAAAAAATTTCCAATAATATTCCAAGTTTTACTCAAATATCTAAAAATAATGTAAAAAACATGAATTTAAAAGCACAAAGTTTAATTAAGAATGATGTTGTTTCTAATAAAAATCCGAATTTTTGTGGAAATTGTGGAAATCCTTTATCAGCTAATGTTAAATTCTGTGGAAAGTGTGGAAATAAGATTAAAAATAATTTCTAGACAGAATTGATAAATTTAAAAAAGAGATTCTAAGAAGTAAATCATAGTCGAAAACCGATTTTTTGGCAATATTAATAAATTCCAAATAGCTTATTTTATTCTTTATATCGAAGATAAAGACATATTAGCTAAATAAAAAATATAATTATTACCAAAAATTTCGTGCTTGGCTATAGTATATAAAATTTTCATATTTTCTTTTTTATTTTAATTTTTAATGAAAATCACAAAAATGTATTACTAAAAACAACAAAAAATGTTGTGTTTTCACATAAACTAAACATGGAATCACACTATTATTTTAGTTAATACTAATATGTGATTCAATCATACTTAATATGATTTCTACAGAGCCAAATTTTTAATTAAGAAATACTATATTTTTAATAAAATTAATAATCACAAGATTTAATATGAAATTTTTAATTAGAGAAATACTATATTTAATTAATAATCACAAGATTTAATATGAAATTTTTTAATTAGAGAAATACTATATTTTTAATAAAATTAATAATCACAAGATTTAATATGAAATTTTTTTAATTAAGAAATACTATATTTTTAATAAAATTAATAATCACAAGATTTAATATGAAATTTTTTTAATTAAGAAATACTATATTTTCAATATAAAAAATCATATCTTTATATTGACTTAAGGTTAAATTATTTGATGTAGATAATTATTATCATTAAGAATTATTAATGGAATAGTTAATTTAGGAGGGAATGCCATGCCAATCATATCATTTGGGAGCCAAGATATAGGGTTAATCACTGGTAAAAAAACAATGACCATTAGAAAGTTATGGAAAAACCCTCTTAAAGTTGGTGATAGACTTCATTGTTATTGGAACTTAGTTTCTAAGGAAAAAAAGAAAATATTCGAAGCTAAAGTTACTGACGTTGATTTAATATCATTTAAAGAGCTAAAAAAGAATAATGAACTTGCTAAAGAAGAAGGATATACTGATGCTAATGACATGATTAAAGAATTTAAAAAAATGTATGTCCAAGACATAGAAGATGAAGATAAGTTTCAAATTATCCATTTTGAAAAGCTAAAAATTGAGGATTGGGAAGGAGAAAAGATTGATGAAAAGGCTATGGTGACCCAAAGAGCTGATATATTATTTGATAGTGGTAAATATGATAAATCAGCTATGTGTTATACAGCAGCGTTAAAATTTGATCCAAAAGATGCTTATCTTCTAAATAAAAAAGGAGATAATCTAACTCGTTTAGGAAGATTCGATGAAGCTCTTGAATGTTATAATAATGCATTGGAAATAGAACCCAAAAATGAATATATTTGGAATAATAAAGCTATAGCTCTTTTAAATTATGGAAAAACAGAAGAAGCTTTACTAGCTAATGATAAAGCAGTTGAATCAAATCCTAAAAATCCAGTTGTTTTATATTGGAGAGGCTTCATTTTAGAAGTTTTAGGTAAGTTTGATGAAGCTTTATCTGTTTATGATAAATTGTTGGAAATTGATAATAAAAACCCTGAAGTTTGGAATGCACGGGGAAATTTACTTTCTGAAATGGAAGAACCAGAAGAAGCTTTAGAATCTTATGATAAGGCATTAGAGTTATGTTTTGATGAAGAAGATATTGATGCTGAAGCACAAAATAGAAAAGGCAATGCTCTTTTGGATCTTGGAAGATTCGCTGAAGCATTAGATTCTTATGATAAAGCTATTGAGATATCTAAAAATAATTTAGAAGACCCTAGCTATTTCATTCTTAATAAGGGAGTAGTTTTAATGGAATTAAACAGATTTCAAGAAGCTATGGAAGCATTTACTCAGGTATTAGCTATTGACCCTAAGAATGACGATGCTAGAGTTTTAAGAGATGAATGTTTAGAAAATTTATAGGTAAAACTAATTTCTTAGCTATATAATCGGATTTATTATTAAATTAGTTCTAATTAAAGTAATTATAAACTTATTTATTTATAAAAATAATAATTTAAGATTTTATTGTTTATTTTATTATTAAAGTAATTCTATAAACTTATTTATATTTTTGGACATTTGATTTAAAAATAATATTAAATTTTTAATCGTTAAAATTATTCTATTTAAATTATTCTATTTATAAAAATAATCGTTAAAAGTATTCTATTTATAAAAATAATCGTTAAAATTATTCTATTTAAATTATTCTATTTATAAAAATAATGATTAAAATGAATATTTAAAAATATTATAATTTTGAGAAGTTTTGTCCAATACTTTTATAAATATAAAAATAATAATTTATTTTTCATTTTTGTATTTTTCAATTAAAAATATTCCCCATTTGGCCATTTCAGTAGCTTTTTCTTGAGAATCAGATTCTGAAAAACATCGAAATATTGGTTCTGTTCCAGATGGACGTATTATTACCCAACCGTCTTCTTTGAATATTTTCACACCATCTGTGGTGTCAATATCGTATCCTAGAGTAGAAACTTCATCAGCTATTTTATCCATAACTTCTTGTTTTATGTTATCTGCACATTCTATTTTCATCTTTTCAGAATAATAAACAGGTAATTCAGCTACAAGTTCAGAGATTGGCCTTTTTTCTTTAGCCATTATTTCTAAAATTTTAGCTACAGTTAAGCCAGCATCCCTCCCATATACAAAATCTGGGAAAATAAGGCCTCCATTTTCTTCTCCACCAAAAAGACCGTTTTCCTCCATTAACTTTCTTGCAACCAAAAGATCTCCAACAGCTGTAGCTATTACTTTTCCATTATACTCATTTGCTATATCATAAATAGCTGAAGATGTAGCTACTGTTGTAACAATTAGGCCACCATTGTTTTCTTTTAGCATGTGTTTTTCAACTAAAGTGAATGTTTTATCTCCAAGAATGAAATTTCCTTTTTCATCGATGCAAATTGTTCTATCGGCATCTCCATCATGAGCTATTCCAATATCAGCACCAAGATCTTTTACAGTAGCTATTAAATCACCGAGATTAGCTTCAATTGGTTCAGGATCACGCCCAGGGAAGAATCCATCCGCTTGACAATTTAAGGTTATTACATCACATCCTAATTTTTGTAGGATATAAGGAGCAGTGAAACAACCAGCTCCAGAACCACAATCAAGAACAACTTTTAGTTTTGCATCTTTTATGGCTGTAACATCAACTCTAAATAACACTTCTTCTATGTATTCATCAATTATTTTATCATTAGTATATAAATTTCCAATATTTTCCCAAGATGCACGTTTTGGTTGACTATCAAAGTATAATTTCTCAATAGCTATATCATCTTCATCATTAATTCCAATCCCTTGAGAATCTACAAATTTTATTCCATTGTATTTTGGAGGGTTGTGGGAAGCTGTTACTATGATGCCGCCATCATAATATTTTCTAACTGCATATTGGACTGTAGGGGTTGGGAGAATTCCTAGATCTACAACTTCACACCCAGAGGATAACAGTCCTGCAATTATGGCATATTTTATCATAGGGGTGGTGGTTCTTGTATCTCCACCAATAGCTATTTTTCCCTGAATTAAAGTTCCATAACTCGCAGCTAGTCTTGAAGCAAACTCCGGAGTTAAAATGTCGTTAGCAGTTCTTCTCACACCAAATGTCCCGAATAATCTTTTATCAATGCTCATAAATTTCCTTCCCTTTATAAGATAAGTTTTTTTTACAATATAATATTATTAAAATTAGGACTAATTATTATTAAATTAGTTTCAATATTTATATTATTATTTGTTATGTTATAATAAATATATAATTATCAACAATTATTTTCAAGGATTAAAAATAATTAATTATAAATAAATAATTAATTATAAATAATTATCAACAATTATTTTCAATGATTAAAAATAATTAATTATAGATAATTATCAACAATTATTTTCAAGGATTAAAAATAATTAATTATAGATAATTATCAACAATTATTTTCAAGGATTAAAAATAATTAATTATAGATAATTATCAACAATTATTTTCAATGATTAAAAATAATTAATTTTCTAAGGAGAAAAATAATTATTTTTTTTAAAATCTTTCTATTGGTTAGTAATATATATTGAGATATCTAATTTTTAATTTTCGATCTTAATAGATTGGGAATTAGCTAATATTAATTCCATTTCACCATTATACTGTGTTAAAGTCCCAATGACTTTAACTCTTTTGTTTTTAAAGTTATTGATATCTGTCTCTTCTTCTTGAAATTCAACAACTGTAGATTCAAAAACAATAATGTTAATTCGCCCTGTTCCATCATTTAAAGTTAAAAAATAGCTCTTTCCACTTGATGATTCTTTAATCGAATCAATCACTCCCAAAATAGCTACTTCTTCATCTACTGATCCTTTGTCAATGTTTTCAATAGCTATTTCTTTTGGAGATATTCCTCCTGCAAAGATCAACATTCCTACTATTCCAATTAATGAAGTAATAAGAGCTACTTTAAATATTTTCTCATCTGTAATTTCCATTTACTACATCTCAAACTTCTTATCAATATCAATTAAAGTTCATTATTAACTTATATTAATTTATTTTGAAATTCATATATAAATATTACTCATTTTTAAAGATAGTATTATTATTGATCTTTATTATTGATTTTAAAATTGTAAATATAGTTGATATTATAAAATTTAGTTGAAAATAGAAATATTATTTGAATAAGTATTATTGATGTTTATTTTTGATTTTAAAATTGTAAATATAGTTGATATTATAAAATTTAGTTGAAAATAGAAATATTATTTGAATAAGTAATAGTAAATGAAATTATATAATAATATTGAAATAAGATTAGGAAAATGAGTTATTTAAATAATTAAATGCATAATTAATTAATAGGTAGTTACTAGATTATCAATCACTAGATAATTAATTAGTAGATATTCAATAGATAATTATTATGGTGTAGTATTAAAGTACGATGAGAAAAACAATGATTTTAGCAGAATATCTATTATATTATTCTTTGTACATTGATTTTAGTCTTTCAACGGTGTCAATGTCGTTTATGCCTTTATCATTTCTAATTCTTTTAACAACAGGGAAACGTAAAGAGTACTTTGCTTCATATTCTGGGCTTTTAACTATTTCACTGTAAGCTATTTCTAAAATTATTTTAGGTTCTACTTCTATTTTGGTTCCTTTGTCCCTGATTTTATATTTTTGCATTAATTCTGTGAGAGTAGCTAATGTATCATCATCTAAACCAGTGGCTACATAAACTAATGTTTTTAATTGATCATCAGCATCTCTTAGGGCTACTAAATAAGAACCAATGAAATTTGCTCTTTTTCCAACACCATAAGTTCCACCTACAACTACAACATCCAGTGTTTCAGGTTCTGCTTTAAATTTCAGCATCTTTTTGCCACGAATTCCTGGAATATATGGTTCATTTGGGTTTTTAATCATTATTCCTTCGTTACCCTCACCAATAGCTGTATTGAATAGATTTGTAGCATCTTCGAGATTACTCTCATCTACTTTGGTCATTTCACTAAGATGAATCTTTTCAGAAGTGGTTAATATACTCTCAAGTTTATTTCTTCTGAATGATAAGGGTTCATCAAGCATAGGTTCTTTGAAATAAAGAAGATCAAAAAGATATAGATTTAGAGGAGTATTTTCAATAGCTTTTTCAATGTTATATTTTCTTCTAACACGTTGAAGTATATTTTGGAATGAAATTGGCTTATTATCTTTTGTAGCAATCATTTCTCCTTCGGCTATGAAATCTTCATCAGGAAATGCTTTTTGGATGTAACGATCCATTTCAGGAATAGCTAATGTAATATCATCTAATCTTCTGGTGAAAATTTTGAGCTCTTCTCCTTTTTTGTGGATTTGGACACGGATTCCATCATATTTTACTTCACAAATAGCTCCTCCCATTTCAAGTATGCTGCTGTTTATTCCATCAGCTAATTGGGCAAGCATCGGTTTTACTGGTCTTCCTGGAGTAAGTGAAAGCTTTTTTAATCCATCTTCTCCTTCATTTTTTGCCACTTCAGCTATTAATCCTAAATCATTAGTTAGCATATGTGCTCTTTCAGTAACAGGTTTGTCAATATTAAATGCATTTGAAATACCATCTCTGACTATTCCTTCTCCAACCCCAATTCTAAGTTCTTCAATAATGGTTCTTGAAATATATTTAGCTTCTGTAGCTGTTGCTGATGATAATAGCTCTAAAACAATAGCTATTTTCCGTGATGTTGATCTACTTCCTGATATTTTAGTTAATTTTCTTAAATTATTAAATACAAAATCAATGGTAAGTTGTTTTGAAAAGAAAGTTGTTTGAGATTTGCTTTCATATAGCTTTTCAGCAGCTGCTCCTATGTCCCCTTGTTCTCTTACTTGATCTTCTACACTACTTGTAGAAACTCCAACAACATCAGCTATTGCTTTCATTAGTAGCTTATCTCCAAGTCCTTGTTCTTCCTCACTCCAAGTAGGAAAAACGATTCCTAAAGACATTAACACAACTTTAGGGAGTGTTTCAGAATCAACTTTTGAGAAAAAATCAGCTAAAATGTCTGTTTTTTCTAATCTTTTTGTGGTTGCAGCTAATGCTTCATAAACATCTACAATTTCTTGATATTTCATTTTTTCATCTTTGAGGATTGATTTTTTAGGTGAATATTATTAAAGAATAACATTATTAAACTTCTATTTTAAAATTTTTATTTTTAACAATTTTAACTAAATTATTATTAATAGATTATTCTTATTAAGTTTGTCTTTTAAAATTTTTATATTTAACTAATTATATTTCAAATAAATAATTTTAAATTATTTTTATATACTATTACATTTATACTGTATAGTATTTATATTCTATTACAATTCTACTGTATAATATTTATATGCTATTAGATTTATTTTTTACTATATTCTAGAACATTATAATAATTGAATATTATACTTATAGAATATTATATCCACTAACTTTAAAATTGATTTATTAAAAATTAAAGTTTTTTGACAAATTTCTTCATTTAAATCTATCTTTTATAAAAATAGGAGTAAATAATTATCTAGAATCATCCTTTATAGAGAACTTTCAATATATTTAAAAAATATTGGAATGTTAGATCATGAAATAATCTTTATCGATGAGGGGTCTAATGATTTGAGTTTAGAGAAAATAAAAGAGCTTTCAAATAACGATTCTAAGGTTAATTTTGTATCTTTTTCAAGAAATTTTGGTAAAGAAGCTGCAATTTATGCTGGATTAGAAAATTCTACTGGAGATTATGTGGTATTGATGGATGCTGATCTTCAAGACCCTCCTTCACTATTGCCTGAAATGCTTGGTTATGTTTTATATGATGATTATGATTCAGTGGCTACAAAAAGAGTTTCAAGAAAAGGAGAAGCTAAAATTCGCTCATTTTGTGCCAATCAATTTTATAAAATAATAAACAAAATATCTAAGACAAATATCGTTAATGGTGCGAGAGATTATCGTTTAATGAGTAGACAAATGGTAAATTCTATTTTAGAATTGAGTGAATATAATCGTTTTTCTAAGGGGATTTTTTCATGGGTAGGGTATAAAACTAAATGGTTAGAGTATGATAATATTGAAAGAAAAGATGGAAAAAGTAGTTGGTCATTTTGGCAATTATTCAAATACTCATTAGAGGGGATTATTGCATTTTCCACTTCTCTTTTAGCTATATCAACACTTTCAGGCTTGTTGTTTTCATTAATATCATTTATAATGATTGTAGTGATTGTTTTCAGAACTTTAATTTATGGTGATTCTGTACCTGGTTGGCCTTCTATTATTTGTATAATCCTTCTTGTAGGTGGAATACAGTTATTCTCAATAGGAATATTAGGGGAATATTTATCTAAAACTTATCTTGAAACTAAGAAAAGACCTATCTATATTGTCAGTGAAAGCAATTTTGACTGAATACTACGCCCAAATAGATATGTACATCATCAAAAGCTTCTTTAAATTAAACTTTAGATAGGATATTCTTTAGATAGGGTATTAGTTAATCTTATTATTAGCTATTATCTTTATTCTCAAAGATTTAAAAAAAGAAGATTGATGGATTAGTTAGATTTATGCTCCTGCACCTTCTAATGCATCTAAATAAGCACAATCAAAAAAGAAAAAATATATCCTAATGATGAAATTATATATTAGTAAAATAATCATCTAAATGATTAAAAAGTGTCATTTTAAATTTGATATAAAATATAATAATTGTATTGTTTTATATCATTATAATATTTGTTCAAATCTATCTTGGGATGCCTTACAGATTGGACAGTTTAGTGGAGGTTTCTCTCTACCACAAAGGTATCCACAAACTTTACATCTCCATATAGGGACTTTTAATTTTCCTAAAATCTCTGTGGAAGACTTATTTTCGCTAGAAGATTCGTTTTCCGCATCTTTTTTAGCTTTTTCTCTTACACGTCTGTCAGGTATGGAAGTCAATTGTTGTTTTCCTTTTAAAACATCTTCAGTCACATAAAGTGCACAAAAACATGCTCCCTTATCAACTAAATCTGGATCTCGATAGTCACAGGGACATATTATATCAAGATCTTTTTCTCTTTCTCCAGAAGCTAATCTACAAGGGCAAGAGGCGTATCCATATCTATCTATATTAACATTGATACTATCTAATAATGATTGAACAAATTCAGTATCATCATTGATATAATATCCTCCGTCTTCTGCTTCTTTTTTGAATTTATCATAAGAACTAAAATCACTCATTAGAATACTTCCAATAATATTTAAAGATAGAAAATAAAAATTAAAATCTTTAAGTTTTTTTTTTTTTTTAAAAAAAAATGTAATTAAGATTTAATTGTTTTTTTTAAAATTAAAAAGGTAATTTCATAAGAAATTATCCTAATACCTTTTTGATGTTTTCTTCTTCAAAACCTATGATAACATTATCATTGTTTATAACAATTGTAGGGAAAGAGATGTCTTTATTCCATTTTTCAAGTTCTTTTACAACTTCTTCTCTTTCTTCACCACTTGTTAGATCAACATAAACATAGTCATATTTGACATTAAGTTCTTCTAATAATGCTCTGGTTTTTCTACACCATTGACAGGTGCTTAGTGCGAATAAAAGAACATTTCCTTTATCTTCACCATCAATATGTTGTAATTCCATTTTTTAACCTTCTTTTTAAGTTTATATATGATATAAAAATTATGTTTTTCATATTATTTAAATACCCTCTATTATAAAGTTAAGATTAATGCTATCATGCTACATTGTAATAGTTAATTTAATTTTTTATAAATTTAAAACTATCAATTAATACTTTATTTTTAAAATGATAAATGTTTAACAGTTAGTTCAAATTATTATCTATATCATACTTCTCTATAACATTTTTTCACAATGATTATCTTTAAAATATTATTAACAAAACTCAATCATAACTACTAATTGTTATGAATAAAAATAATGGTTGATTTTAGATTTTATTTATTAAAACTTTTGATTTAGTTTTTTTTATTAAAATCATTCTCAGCTATTAAACTTTTGATTTAGTTTTTTTTAGTAAAATCATTCTCAGCTATTCTAATTGCACAATATTCTCCACACATTGAACACATTTTATCATCCTCAACTGGACAACTTTTTCTATATTTCTTTGGCTTTTCACTATCAAAAGCTAATTCAAACTGTCTATCCCAATCAAAATTTTTTCGAGCTGTTGCCATAGCCTTTTCTTTTTTCCAAGCATTAGGTAATCCTAGCGCAACATCTGCTGATTGAGCAGCTATTTTCGAAGCTATTATTCCTTCTTTCACATCTTCAAGAGAAGGAATAGCTAAATGTTCAGCAGGTGTTACATAACATAAGAAATCAGCACCAGAATGAGCAGCTATTGCACCACCAATAGCTGAAGTTATATGGTCATAACCAGGAGCTAAATCAGTTACAATAGGACCTAATACATAAAAAGGAGCTCCATTACACAGTGTTTTTTCTATTTTCATGTTAGCAGCTATTTGATCAAGTGGAACATGTCCGGGACCTTCTACCATTACTTGAACATTTGACTCTTGTGCCCTTTTGACTAAAGTTCCCAATGTAACAAGTTCTTGAATTTGTGGAACATCAGTTGCATCAGAAAGACATCCAGGACGTAATCCATCTCCTAAACTTAGTGTAATATCATATTCATAAGCTAATTCTAGAATATAATCGTAATTTTTATATAAAGGATTTTCTCTCTCATTATGAAGTATCCAAGATGATAAAAATGTTCCTCCTCTACTTACAATTCCCATCATCCTATTAGATTTTTGTAATTTTTCAACGACATCTTTATTTATTCCACAGTGTAATGTCATGAAATCAACACCTTCTTTAGCTTGATTTTCAATAGCTTTAAAGATATCATCTTCACTCATGTTAATTACAGAACCATCCCTATTTTGGGCTTCTACTCCTGCTTCATATATTGGAACCGTTCCTATTGGAATATCCACATTTTCTATTATCCTTTTCCTAAATTCTTTCAGTTTTGATCCTGTGCTTAAATCCATTAAAGCGTCTGCACCATATTCTTCACATACTTTTGCTTTTTTAATCTCAATATCAATATCTTCCATCTTAGATGATGAACCTATATTGGCATTTATTTTAGTGCTTAATCCTTCTCCAATACCACATGGTTTTGTGGTTCTACCAATATTTTTAGGTATTACAATTTTCCCTTCAGCTATTCTTTGAATAAGTTTGTCAATATTAATTTTTTCTTGTTCAGCTATTTTTTTAGCTTCTTCAGTAATATGACCTTTTTTAGCATCTTCTACTTGAGTCAATTTTTATCCCTCATTTTAATATATGAGTTTAAACAATATTAATATATGATTGAAAATTTATCTGCAAAGGATATAATGTTGCATGAAATAATCATATCATCACCAGATGATTTAGTTGCTGCTGCTAAGCTTAAAATGTTAAGAGCAAACATCGGAGGAGTCCCAATTGTGGATGGTAACAAATTAGTCGGGCTTATAACTCACCGTGATGTGTTATTAGCTGGTGATGAAGCTATGGGTCTCAAAGTCCAGGATTTAATGAGCAAAAATTTAGTTACTGTAAATGAAGATACAGGTATTAAAGATATCAGCGAAATCATGGCAAACACAGGCTATCAAAGAATACCTGTTGTAAAAAATGGACTTTTAGTTGGATTAATCACTCAAAGTTGTATAATCCGAGCAGTAGCAGATAATATATAGTGTCATATTCAAATAACCAGTCTTATTCAAATTGGATGATATTTAACTTACAATATCTATATATAGGCACAATATATTTAGATATAGACACAATAAGATATGGTTATGTAAATATTTTTATAATTTATTAGTTATGTAACTATCTATTTTTTGTTTTTCTTATTATTATTCAGCTATATTATTTTATTTCTACTATTTCTATTTTTTTAATTATTGTTTCAGTTTTTTTATTCTTATTATTCATATTTTGTTTATTTTTGTTATTTTATATCGTTGTTTCAGTTTTTTTTATTCTTATTATTCATATTTTGTTTATTTCTAGCAAATTAATGGATGTATTTAGTGATTTAGCAATTTTAATCAATTACTCACAATTTTTCAAATAGCTGTTTCCTATTTTTGTAGCTAGTAGTCCTCCTATTATTCCAATTATAGCTCCTGTAATAACATCAAATGGATAGTGAACTCCTATATAAATTCTTGAAAATCCAATTATAGAAGCTATGGGAATTAAAAACCAGGCTAATTTTATTGAACGTTGTTTAATTTTAATTTCCCAGTTTAGACCAATACCAATAGCTAGTGCAAAAGAATTAGAGGTGTGTCCTGAAGGAAATGAATTAGGATCTGTTTCAATTACTAAAAGATGGACATTTGCTAATGATACAAATGGCCGTGGTTCCCCCACCAAAATTTTTAACAAGTAAGTTATAATCACTGGAAATAATAAAGCTATTAATCCTAAAATAGCTAATTTCATTATCTTTTTATCTTTTTTAAATAATCCATATTCTAATATAATAAGACAAAGAATCAATACAAATGGTAAGGTTCCTAAGTCCGTAATTAAAGGCATTAGAAAGTTAAAAAAACTATTTTGGAGATTTATATTGATGAAATAAAACAAATTTATATTTAGTTCCATTAATGAACTATAAAAAGGTATCATCATTTCCCAACTCCATTTATATCATGATTTTTTACCATTTTTCGAATAAATGTGTATCAACTGATATAAAGATCATTTTAATCTAAAATTACATTCATTTATAATTTAATTAATGGAATTAAGTGAAGTTTTTATAATATTTTATTATGATTAGAATCATTCTAATTTTTAAAATTTTGAATTAATTAACCTCACTACCTTTATTATATTATTTTTTCATTAATAATAAATTTAAGTCATATTTTTATAGATAAGAAAATAATATCTTATTATACTTTAATAATTTTATCAATAAGGAGTTGTTATTAAAATAATTTTTAAAATAATTTTTATAGTATTTTTTATACTAATTCTGAATTTAGTAAATTTTTTTAATAAAAAGACTTATAATTTGTATTCTAAATAATAATATATGTTTTAATAAAAAGTATAAAAAAGTAATACTTATATAATAAAAAATATAAAATAAGTAATACCAATAGCTAATAAAAAAGTGAGGAATTTTTCCTCACAATTTTATAGGTCTTTTAACCCACAGATTGATTTAAAAAGGGTGTTTTTAAACTTGTAGTTTTATCTGTGTTAATTTCATCGAGAGATATTGGTAATCTAATGGGATTAGAGGTATTGTACCATGTCTCCTTCATCTGAACCTGGTTTGACCTTAGACATAGCTTTGTTAAAGTATTTCATAGTAACCTCATTGGCTTCAAGGTTATCTCTTAGTGTTAACATAGCAGCTTCACGACACACTGCCTCAATATCTGCTCCAACATAGTCATCTGCTTCTTTAGCTAATTTTTCAAGATTCACATTTTTAGCAAGAGGCATATCTTTAGTATGTACTTTGAAAATAGCTAATCTTCCTTCTTCATTAGGATTTTCAACTTTTATATGTCTATCAAATCTTCCAGGTCTCATAAGTCCTGGGTCAATTATATCTGGTCTGTTGGTTGCAGCGATAATAGCTACATCCTGTAGTTCTTCCATACCATCAATTTCAGTAAGTAATTGATTTACAACTCTTTGAGTCACTCCAGAATCTCCTCCAGAGTCCCCTCTTGTACTAGCTATGGAATCAATTTCATCAAAGAATATAACAGTTGGAGCTGTTTGTCGTGCTTTTCTAAAAACTTCTCTTACTCCTTTTTCAGATTCTCCTACCCATTTAGATAAGAGTTCGGGTCCTTTGACTGCAATAAAGTTAGCTTCACTTTCATTGGCTACTGCTTTTGCAAGTAATGTTTTTCCTGTACCTGGAGAACCATGTAACAATGTTCCTTTAGGTGGTTTAACTCCAAATTTTTCAAAGTGTTCAGGATACTTTAGAGGCCATTCTACAGCTTCTTGTAGCTCTTGTTTAGCACTATCTAATCCACCAATATCTGCCCATCCAATGTCAGGAATTTGTACAAGAATTTCTCTAAGTGCAGATGGTTGGATTTCTTTTAAAGCTTCTTTGAAATCATCTTTTGTAACAATCAATTTTTGTAAGGTTTCTTTAGGAATTTCTTCATCGGTTTTTATATCTGGTAAGACTTTTCTAACTACTCTCATAGCTGATTCTTTACAAAGAGCTTCTAAATCTGCTCCTACAAAACCATGGGTTGTATCAGAGATTTCATCTAAATCGACATCTTCTGCAAGAGGCATACCTCTAGTATGAATTTCCATGACTTCTTTTCTTTCTTCTTTGTCTGGAACACCAATTTCAATTTCACGGTCAAATCTTCCAGGTCGTCTAAGAGCAGGGTCTAATGAATCTGGTCTGTTAGTAGCACCAATGACAACCACTTGACCTCTAGATTTAAGACCATCCATAAGAGTCAATAGCTGAGCCACAGTCCTTCTTTCTACCTCTCCTTGTGTTTCTTCTCTTTTTGGTGCAATAGCATCTAACTCATCAATAAAGATTATTGAAGGGGCATTTTCTTCAGCTTCTTCAAAGAATTCTCTTAAATTTTCTTCTGATCCACCAACATACTTACTCATAATCTCTGGACCATTTATTGATATGAAATGAGCATCACTTTCACTAGCTACTGCTTTTGCAAGTAATGTTTTACCAGTTCCTGGAGGACCATGCATTAACACACCTTTTGGTGCAGAAATCCCTAGTCTATCAAAGAGTTCTGGTCTTTTAAGAGGAATTTCAATCATTTCTCTGACTTTTTTAACTTCTTCTTTAAGACCACCAATGTCTTCATAACTAACATCAACTAAATTTTTAGTTCCTTCTATTTTAGAAACATCAACAGGCTCGGTTTGAACTTCTACATTGGTGTTTGGCCCAACTTTAACAATTCCAGCTGGACTTGTTGAAACAACAGCTAATTTTATCTCACCAAGAGGAGAAACATCCATCATTCCTCTAAACATGTCATCAAAAAGACTTCCTCCTTGAGGTATTCTTTGTTGTCTGATTCCAGATATTATGATGTTCCCTTGAACCATGACTTTATTTAAAAATGCAGATCTAACATCTCCGCGAATACTAATTTGATGTTCAACTGGAGCTAAAACTACTTTTTTAGCTTCTTTTGCTTCTGTTTTCTTAATAGTTACTTCTTCTCCAATTGATGCTCCTGAATTCTTACGAGTTGTCCCATCAATTCGTATGATTCCAAGACCAACATCACTTTGTGAAGAAACAACAGTAGCTGCTGTAGTTTTGCTTCCTTTAATTTCAATCAAATCTCCATCTAGAAGATCTATTTTTGTCATGTAAGTCGGATCAACCCTAGCTATTCCTCTACCAACATCAGCTTGTGAAATAGATTCTGCAACTTTTAGATTAATTTCGTTTTCCATTTTAAAAACTCCCTTTTTTATTAATTGTGATAAAATAAATGATAGCTATAATAAATTATGTAATAAACTATAAAATAATATTAATTAGGATATAATCAATAATAAGCAATAAAATACATAATTATTAGCTATTAAATTATAATTAAAGATATAATCAATAATAAGCAATAAAATACATAATTATTAGCTATTAAATTATATTGAAATAAATTTGATAAATTCATTAGTTGTAATAAAACTTTCAATTAAAATTTTATATATGAATATAAATTAAAGTAGTAAAATTATAAAATTTTTAATTAGATTTAGTGAAAAAAAATATTTAAGACAATAATGGATCCTTTCCATAAGAATGATTTTCCACTAAAAATCTTTTAGTAAGTTTTTGTTACTATAATATAATGTGTAGTTTATAGTATATAAATGTTTAGGTTAATAAAAAAACTTTAATATTTACAAAATAATTTTTTAATGAATTTTTATAGGTTATTTATTAAAAATAAATCTTTTAGCCTTTATTTTTCAGAATTATAATTGAAATCCATTTCAATGACTATAGATTATAAATAATATTATAATCAATAGAAATTATATCAATTATTATAATCAAGATTATTATAATCAAGAGAAATTCTATTAATATTAAAAATAAATTCATGAAAATTTATGAAAAATTGATTTTGATAGATAATATCTAATAGATAATTTACATTAAATATTATTTAATTTTATATTATAATAATTGATATTTGATAATATTAAATGTTGAATTTAATTCATTTAATTATCTCAATCTAATTGATTATCTGATTGATTATCTGATTGGCTAGCTATTAAGATTAGATTAAAAGTAATTGATATAAGGTGTATTATGTGGGAAACTTTGAAGTATAAATTTGATAAATATCCTGCTCGTATGAATGTTGCTAGGAAAATGGTTGAACTAGGGCTTCGTGTAGGTAAAGACCGTAAAATCTACTGTGCTGATCTAAAAATAAGTGATATGGCATTAGCTAAAGCAGCAGGTGTTGAAAGAAAAACCATTAAGTTTACTGTAGATATTATTTTAGAAGATGCAGAACTAACTAATATTTTTGAAAATATAATTCCTGCAGGAACTCTACTAAAGAACATAGCTAAAAATCTAGGTTTAGGTGTTATAGAGATTGAAGTTAGTTTTGAAAATATAGGAATATTAGCAGCTGCAAGTAAGTTAATTTCAGAAAAAGGAATAGGGATAAGACAAGCATATGCTACTGATACTGAATTAGAAGAAATTCCAACTCTAACTATAATCACTGAAGAAATTGTTCCAGGAAATATTGTAAATGAGTTCTTAGAAATAAAAGGAGTTACAAAAGTATCCCTATCTTAACCAATTTGAAGGATAGAATGACTATCATCGGTAATTTTTTATAATAATCATTCTGGTCCTGGTTTATTTGAGTTCTGATTTTTAGTAATCGTTCTGGTTTTGGTTTATTTGAGTTCTGATTTTTAGTAATCGTTCTGGTTTTGGTTTATTTGAGTTCTGATTTTTAGTAATCGTTCTGGTTTTTAATACATGTCTTTTATAATTTTGTGAAAAACATCAGTGGATGGATGAATTTCAATAAACTCATCTATGTCATCCATATTTTCTCCTATTCTCATTAAATAAGACATATAGGCTACATCACTACATGATGAAGGAGAAATTGCACTGACTGACTCTAATTTTCTCTTATTTTTGTCAAATGTTACTTTGGTAAGGCCTGTGTCCTGAGTTAATACTCTCCAAAAACCACCAAATCCTGCAGATCCTGGTAGAGAAATAGAATCAATTTCAGACTCTTTATATCCTTTTAAAGGGTATTTAATTGTAAATCCAACATCCATATCTAATGTTAATGATTGTGGGATGGTTTTGTAATCAATTTTAGTTAAATACCCTGCCATGTTTCTTGCAGCAGTTATTCCTTCCATTCTTGCAACTGTAGTTAAATTTATCCCACCTATTACATCTCCAGCAGCATATACATTTGGAACACTTGTTTGCATCATTTCATTTACTTTAATGGCTCCATTATTGTTTAATTCAAGAAAATTTTTAGCTATATCTGAGTTTGGAAGTCTTCCAGTAGCAGCAAATGGAGTCCCCTCAAGTTCTCTTTTAGCACTGATTACTTTATCTTTTTTTATTTCAATAATATCTTCATCTTCATATATTTTAACATTCTTAAGTAATTTTTTGATGATGTAGTCCCTTAAATCAGGATCAAAATCATTTAAAAACTTTCCTCTAGTCAATATTTTGACTTGACTTCCAAATGATGCAAATAAACTTGAAATTTCTGCAGCTATTGCCCCTCCACCAATAATAGTTAATTTTTCAGGTATTTTTTTTATTTTAAGAAGGTCTTTATTTGTTAAACAATGTTCTTTTCCTGGAACTTCAGGAATAAAAGGTTTTGACCCCGTAGCTATTAATAAATTTTCATAAGTATAAGTTTCTCCATTTATTGAAAGGCTATTTTCATCTACTTTGGCTTCTCCATAAAGAATATCATTGTTCAACTGCTCATTTTCATTTTGATCAAATTCTCTTATGATTTCTTGTACTTTTCTTATCTTATTAACAATTTCGGAATAAGATATTTCAATATCTCCTTTTAATAATCCCAATTTTTCATATCTTCTTTTATTATTTAGAAATCTTCCTATATCTGTTAATGCACACACGACCATGCAACCTTCATTTAAACAATTTCCCCCTATCTTTTCTTTTTCGATTAATAGAACTTCTTTCTCTAGTTTTCCCAATTCTAATCCTGCTAATCTTCCAGCAGGTCCTGCTCCTATTATTATATTTTTCACTGCAATCCAATCCCTTTTCTTTAATTTTTATATATTTTTCATTCATATTTATATATTTATTTTATTATTATATATCCATATTATTTAAATCTGATTATATTTTTAATTTATAATGATTCAATTTTTATAATTTTTATAATGTTAGTATTTACAAAATTTTATATAATTCAAAGTTTAATAATTATTAATCTGAAAATTAAATTACAAATTATTTCTAAATAATATTTAAAAATCATATCTAAAAATATCTAAACATTTTAATAATAATTTTAATAATAATTTTAATAATTATAGGTTTAATATCATAATTTTATTAATAGAAGAAATATTTGATGATTTAAAAGATTTAATAATAATTTTTAATAATATAGGTTTAATATCATAATTTTAAATAATATTTGATGAAATTATATTAAAATCTTCTAAAAATTTACTATTTAATAGTAGATATTAGATTAATAATACTAAGCAAAATATAATAATTATACTATAATAATTCTAATGAATAAAGGAGTAATGACTAATATGTGTATTGCAGCACCAGCTAAAGTTGTTGAAATAAGAAAAGATGAAAATATAGGATTCGTTGATTTTGGTGGAGTCAAACAACAAATAAAATTAGATCTAGTTGATGAAATTGAAGAAGGTAAATATGTTCTCGTTCATGCAGGTTATGCTATTGAAGTCTTAGATGATCAAACAGCAAAAGAATCTTTAGAAGCATGGGATGAACTTATAAAAGCTTTAGATGAAGAAGATAAACTTCTCGCATCAACAGAAAAATAAACAATCATTAATCTTAAATATTACTCTTAAATACTAACTAAATTGTTATTGGGGAGGAAGATAAAATTTCAAAAATGAAATTTCCATATTTGAAGGTCTTAATCTTTTCTATCTCCTTATTCTCATTAGTATTTTCTTTTGGTATTTTAACAAGTACTAATCTAGAGTTAGATGGAAATAATAATAATTTCATTATTCCAAATTCTAATCAAGAAAATTATTTAGAGATCCAAACAGATTCTCTTAAAGATACTTTAAACCCCCTTTATTTATTGAATGAAGCTTCAATCAATTTTAATATCTTTAAAAACGAATCTTTACTTATTTTACCATTTTTTACTTCAAAACTAGACATTGAATCAAAAAGTGGGCCTTTTTCTATTCCAAAAACAGCTATCAATTCAAAAAATAAGCTTTTAGCATATGGGTGTTGCTCTATTATTCTACAACTTAATAATTCATCTTCTGTCTATGCTTACAGGAGAGATTCATCTTATTCTGCAAATTTATACATAGAAAATACAAAATTCTTTGGAAAAAAAGCAATAAAAGAATACAAATTAAATAATGGGTATTTTTTTCACACTATAATTTCAAAAGATGGATGGTTTGTTGGAACGGGTGGATCCAATAAAGCTCAATTAAATAAATATCTTGAAAAATTATCTAGAAATATAATAAAAAAAGGCACTATAACTAAAAATGATATGGCAAAGTCTAATAATGCTTTTAAAAAATATGGATTTGGTCATTTTGTAGTTAAATCTCCAGAAGGATATGTGGGAGTTAATATATATAACAATAAAAAATCAAAGAGTACTGTTTTTAAAATGAAAGATGGAGAATACATAACCATTCCAAATTATCCAAAATATTATCAAAAAGGTTCATATAAAATTAAAAAATCTGATGCCATATCTGCTGCTATTTATATTGCTGCTAAAGACAAAACAGGATTTAATCGAAGAAATATCATGATTTATGATGTCAAAAGAATTGATAATCTTACTAAAATTAAAATTTGGGTAAGTAATGATAATGGAAAGTATTCAAAAACAAAAAATCTAGGGAAAGATAATGTTATTTACAAGAAAAAGAAAACAAGTACAAAATCAATTCCATCAGCTCCAAATAAAAAGTATATTGGTGAAGCTATATTAAAATAAATAAATCTGCATTGTATTTTAACTAATGAAATTAATATTATAATTTTTAATAAAGGATTTTGTTTTAGTTTAAATAACGAAATCAATAGTATAATGGTATATAGCTATTTTTAGTTTCATTGATTAGCATATTAATCATTTTTTAGCTTCAGCAATTATAATATCTGCTATTTTTTCACCAGCTGAAATAACCTCTTTGCTATATTTTTTTGCTTCTTTTTTTATTTCCTCTAAATTAATTAGTGTATCTTCTATTACACTATTTAAGTGGTCAAGATCAGATTCAATCACTGCTCCTGGGAAAATTCCTGCCATATTATGATATCTTCCATACTTCACTCTTGTTAATGCAATAGCTGGAAGTTCGCATGCCATAGCTTCTTGAATCATGACTCCATCATCAGTTAAAACAGCTAAATCAATTAAATCATAGAGATCTTTTATCCAATCAATATATCCAAGGTTAATAACTTTTTCATGGTTTATTAAATCTAAATAATCTTCTTCTAAAGGAATCCCTACCAATAGTAAATTATAATTATCAAGGGTTTCTTTTAACTTAGAATAATCTACATAATTAGAAATGGCCTTTGCCATCATTTCAAATAAGGAAGATCCTGAAGAAAACAAAATACTCGCTTTGTTTTCATCAAATAGCTGTTTTCCATCTCTTTCTTTTATTTTATTTAAAGCATTCTCTTTATTTCCTTTGGTAAGTTCAGAAGCTAATGGAAAAAACGATTTATACACATTTTTAGGGAGTAATTTTTCTTTAAAGAGTTTAGCTTCAGGAAGAACTATACAAGTATTTAGCTTTGTGCATATTTTTGTATCCAATGGAGTATCGATTATACCAACACTAGGAACTCTTGCTAATTTTGCAGCTAAACAGCCAATAACTGCCCCTCCACCTATAATGCCAATCACTACATCCACTTTTAGTTTGTTGATCAGCTTTCTTGTTTCAAAAGCTGCTTTGAAACTTTTAAATCCTGCCTTTGTAGTAGCTACTTTAGTGGCTGCATGGCCTCCTGCTTGGGGAACACTTACTTTGTGCCAAGAATATCCATTATTTTTAAAGAGTAAACCAGGAGCATTGTGATCGAGAGCTAATTCACATTGAACTCCTTTTTTTTCTAAAGCTCGAGCAATGTTCAATGCATTAACTGCATCTCCACCCATCCCTCTTCCTGTTATAACAAGTAATGCTTTCATTTTATCTTATTTATCTTCTGCTCTTAATAGTTTTTTTTACTTTAAGATGATGTTTATTTAATCCAATTTACAACGTCCATATTTCTATTAGGATTTCCTTCTTCTTCATTGACTTTGTATCCTAAAGAAACGCCATACAATGGAATGTAATCAGAAGGAATCTTCAATTTAGCTACATTACTTTCAACTTTAAAAAAAGCAGCTATTAAACCAAGCCAACAAGCACCAATATCTAATCCTTCAGCTGCAAGAAGAATGTTTTCAATGGCAGCACTACAATCTGCTTGAATATTAGATGCAGATTCCTTACCTGAAACTATAATAACTGTTGGTGCATTATGTAATATGTTTCTCCCACTTTTAGCTACAGCTTCAAGAAATTCATCGCCGGATTTACTCATAATATCAATAGAAGAATCATTAATTTCTTTTAATAATTTTTCATTTTGAACTACGGTAAAATGCCAAGGTTGCTCTCCTCTTGCAGTAGGAGCCATTATTCCAGCATTTAAAATCTTTTTGACTTCTTCCTCTTTCAATTGATCTTCTTTGTAGGTTCTTACGCTTCTACGATTGTTTATTGCTTCAAAAACATCCATTATATTACCTTCTTAAATAGTAATGTTTACTATTTATTTTATTATATATTATTATTCGTTATTAAAATTAATAAATTTATGTATAATTCTAAAAATTAACTAGATTTTATGAAATAAGAATAAATTCACTGAATTTTTATAGAAAATTAATTAGGCACCTATAAGATAATATGGGTCAATATAACATATCTTAAGATATTGTGGCTTAATATAAGGTATATTAAGATAATCTTGATTTATATAGATTAGTTTAAGATAATATGGTTTATTGTAAGATGTATTAAGATAATGTTGATTTATATAGATTAGTTTAAGATAATATGGTTTATTGTAAGATGTATTAAGATAATGTTGATTTATATAAATTAAAATAAGATAATAAGCTATTATACTTAATACAATTATTTTCTATCAAGAAAACTAGTAGCTTGGTACTTATTAGGAATATATTGGCGATTATTTGGGGCAAAAGGATTATATAATAGACGTCTGAATCCTAAAAGTATTAAAAAAGGATTTTTAATTATGATTTGTCTTTTTCCTAAAAGTACTCTTCTTAAAGCATCTCCTAATCCTCCTCCAGTTAAAACATCCATAAAATAATCACCTGGGGCAGGATTGGTTATTTTAAGTTTTCTTGCAAAGAAAATAGTTAGATTATTTTTTCTAATGAGTGATATTAATATTGTGGTAGCAATAAATAGGATCAATGTCCACCAAAATCCTCCTAATATGTAAAAACAAATTCCTAAAGCTACTGCAAAGGAATGATTCCCAACTTCTCCTAACATGATATTTCCAGAGAAATCTAAAGGACAATAACCTAAACAAACAACTAATAATATTAAAGGAGTGTAATAAGCAGGTATTTCTTGAACTAGCCCTATATTCATAAGTAGTATGGCTAAAATAGTAAATATGCTCATTATAATCACAACCATACTAGTGGAACCTGGTTGCATATCTGAAATATTAATTGGTTGGATGAGAAGAGATATAAGAATAGCTGAATACCCCATAAGGGGGAAACCTACTATCATAATAGCTATCATCCCAATTCCTCGAGATAATTGTCCCCATTCAATAGGGAGAATCCCAATTTTCTTCCTACCTATTAAATCATCAACAAATGCGAAACTTCCAATTATAAGAATTAGATCATTATAACCAGGTAAAAAGAATAAACTAAGAATTATGAATGGAATTAATCCTAATGCACGAGGAGTTCCACCTCTAACTGAAGTATAAAGATTACCTAAAAATCCTCTCTTTCCAAAAAATCTAAAAATAATTGTTAAAGCTAAAGTTGCAACTAATGATATTAGAAATGCTATTAAAACATACTGAAAATTCATTTGATTAATTCCTAGAAATTTATGATTATAACTTATAACCTAACTTTAATTAGTTTTTTCTAATATATAAATTAAAGTATTTTCCAATGAAAAACTAACAATCATGTGTTTGATAATATAAAGTTAATAATTCAAGATTTTTTAAGAATATTATAAAAATAATAGCTAGTTTAATAAATAATTAACCAATTGAGTATCTTAAAAGAGCAGCTAATCCTCCCAATGATTCTAACTGTTTTCCTCCATCGTGTTGGCTGCTGACAACCATTACTTCACCATTCATATTTTCAACTAGATTCATAGTTTTTTCTAGGTTTTCGCTTCGGACAATGGTATCTAATACTAACAATTTTTCAATAGCGCCTGCATTAGCTGCATTTATTGTTTCTTTTTTTCCATAAGCTACTTTAGACGGGGATTTAGCCATAGTTTCCAGAATTTCATTCATAGATGCAATTTCTTTAGCTATTCTATTTTCTGTAGTGAGTTTTTCTACTGTTCCTTTCTTTAAGATTTCATGAATACCTGCTCTACCACCAGCACCAGCACTTTCAATAATAGATTTTTTAGCTATTTCTGGATGCTTGTTTTCAAGGAAAGAGTAAAAATTATTTTTTGTAAACCCAGGTCCAGCTATTACAATACTTTCAATATCCTCAAATTTTAATATGGATTTTATTACCTTTTGGTAGAATTCATCTAAATGCTTTTGCCGATTCTTGTCAATTACTCTTTTTCCAGAAACATTTCCAATAATAGGGCCATAGTATTCTATTCCAAATTGTCGAACCAAACCTAAATCAGCAGTATCATCTTCTAATACTATAATCATGGCCGAAAGTTTTTTAGAAGCAGCTACAGCTTGTTCAATTCTTTTAATAATCCATCTTGACCAACGTTCTTTTTTTATTTTTAGAGGTGTGTTAAGTTTTACTTCTAATGTATGGTGTGATCCTAATGGGATTAATTCTTCAGGTCCTGATATAATAGATCCTGTAGCTCTTAGTTTACCTGTAAAGATATGAAAATTTATACTTTCTACTTTAATTCCTAAGAAAAAAGTTTTTTTAATACCTCTATCACTTCTTAGTTTATCCCCTGTTGTGTCTTGAATTCTCCGAGTTGTTTTAGAGGATAAAATGTCTCCAGTTTCTATAATATGGGATAAATGCCAAAGATCATCTAATGTCTCTGGAATTATCCTCATTATGCCATGTTTCCTGTCTTGATAAACTATTTTCATTGCTTCACCCTAATAATTCATTATACTAACAATATCAGTGTTTAGAATATCTGAATATTTAAAATAATCCTAATTCAATATTAGAATATACTTATTTATTAGGATATTCATGATAATAATCTGAATATTTTTCTATTGATTAATTTTAATAATCATAATCCAACTTATAATGCTATTTTATAATGATTATAATAATATAACTAATTTAAAACTATAAGTATTTTTAATACAATAATTAAAATAATTGATTAAAATATAATTAAAGATAATTAATAATTAGAGTGAATTTTTAAAATATAATAATAATTTAACTAGTATAATAATTAGAGTGAATTTTTAAAATATAATAATAATTTAATTAGTATAATAATTAGAGTGAATTTTTAAAATATAATAATAATTTAATTAGTATAATTAATATAATTAATAGCTAGAATCAATTTTTAAATTTTTAATAATAATTAAAAAAATGATTATTATTTAAATTTATAATAATAGAAATATAATTAAGAAATGAATTACTATTTAATGATAATTATACATAAAAATTGTTTAAAAAGAGAAGGAGCTGTTGTAAGATGGCATATGGAATAAGTACTTCAATAATTGTTAGTTTGGTTATTGGAGCCATATTAACACTTTTTTTTGATAATATTTTCATAATAACCATTGTAGGTTTTATAGCTACATACATGGTTGAAAAAGAGAATAAAACTTATTTAATTGGAATAATGGCAGCATTAATTTTTGAAATACTAAATTTCATGATAGGGATGATTATGTCTCCTAGAATCCCTGAATACATAGCTTCAAATCTTGGATTTGATTTTCAAAATTTTTTAATTGGATTTATAGTTTCTTGTGTAATAGCTATAATATTAGGATTTTTCGGGGGATTTGTTGCTGAGAAGGCATATAAACGAATTTATCCTGATGAATTTAAAAATATTGAAACATAAATAGAAAATACTATTATTTAAAAATATTGAAACATAAATAGAAAATACTATTATTTAAAAATATTGAAACATAAATAGAAAATACTATTATTTAAAAATATTGAAACATAAATAGAAAATACTATTAAAATCTTAAATATTAACTAAACACATTATTTAATACTAAAAAATAAAGATAGTATGAAAGTTGGAATAATTGGGGGAACAAAGGGTCTTGGAAAGACTTTAGCTATCCTTTTGAAAAAAGAAGGTTATGATGTAACCATAACCGGGCGAGATACTTCTGTTGGCTTAACTGTAAGTGAAAAATTGGGAGTTAGCTATTCTAATGACAATAAAAAAACAGCTAATGTCAACGATATTGTAATAGTATCTGTTCCAATAGCTACTACTTCTGCTGTTATTAAAGAAATAGCTAACTCTATGAAAAAAGGTTCACTTCTTCTTGATGTTACGTCTGTTAAAGAAGGCCCAAGTAATTTAATGAATGAATTACTGGATGATGATGTAGAATTTATACCTACTCATCCCGTTTTTGGTCCTAGAACTACTAATTTAAACGGACAAGTGATTGTTTTAACCCCAATCAAAAAAGGAAAGTGGTATCCTAAAGTTATTGATTTCTTAAAAAAGCATAAAATGAGAATAATTGAAGCCAGTCCTTCAGAACATGATAAAATGATGTCAATTGTCCAAATTTTAACACATTTCTCTTACATTTCAACAGCATCAGCTATTAAAAAACTTGGAATTAGTATAAAAGACACTAGAAAATTTGCTAGTCCTATTTATGGTCTTATGGTAGATATGATTTCAAGAATAGTTTCTCAAAATCCAATCCTAACCTATTCTATACAACTTGAAAATGAAAATGGAGAAAATGTTAGAGAAACATTTACTGAATCAGTACTTGAGTTGAAGGATGTTTTGACAAATCAAGATGAAGAAAAATTTGTAAAAATAGCTATTGAAGCCACTAAAAATCTTGATGATATCCAAGCAGCTCTTGGACGCAGCGATAAAGCTATTGAATCACTAAACCATGAAATAAGCTCACTTAAAAATGCAGTGGGAAAAGAAATAGCATTAAAGCATATTTATTCTGAAGAAGTTCATATAGGAATATTGACTGATTTAGATCCTGAATTTGTGACTCTTAACACTAAAAAAGGTGAAAAAAACTTAAAAATAGCTAATATCAAAATTTTAGATGAAGAAAACTTAAAAGAATGGAAGTTGATTAATAAAGAAATTAAAACTCAATCCATAAGTTGTGTTTTTCCAAATAGCTGCAATGAAGCTATTATCGCACAGGCAATTTCAAAATTAGATGAGATCACAGATGTTAAAATTACAGACATATATCATGGTCCTCAAGTAGCCAATGATAAAATTAGCATAACCTTTGAAATCGATGCTTTTGATGTTTCTGCATTTGAAAATGTTGAAACTTTTTTAAAAGGGTTTGGTGGAATAATTAGATGAATATCGTTATTTAAATAGCATTCATATTTGTCTCATTCGTTATTTTCATCACATAGCCCTTTCTTATTCTAATTATAGTACTATACATTTATTTGAAAATAATAATTTTAGAGATATCTAAAATATAAATGATTAATAGCTATATTAATGAATTGTTTAAGATATATTTTTTTAATTAATGGCTGTATTAATGAATTGTTTAAGATATATTTTTTTAATTAATGGCTGTATTAATGAATTGTTTAAGATATATTTTTTTTAATATTCTTATTCTAAAGTGTTTAATATATTACTATAATCTTGAATTTAAATTTGATAACATTTAAAAATAGTCATACAGACTAAGTTCAATATCTATCAGGATTTTTTGAAGAAATAAAAAATACTTAAGATAAAATTTACTTGAGATAAAATTACTAAAATGTTGACTGATTAAAATGTAAAAATAAGATGATTTAAATATCAACTTTTTATAATTTAAAAATTAGCAGGATTTAAATATTAAATGTCTATAATAGAGATAGGCCAGCTGGGATTCGAACCCAGGACCTCACGGTTATCAGCCGTGCGCGCTAACCAAGCTGAGCCACTGGCCTCTATTTTTACAAGATTATTCATACTTTATTCAGGTAATTAATATTAAATTTTTATTTAATTATTATAAAATAAGATAAAATTAAAGCTAAATTCAACATTTGGATTTCATCATATATAATGCTTTCGATTGATATAATTGATATGATTAAGACATAATTATTATATAATATTAAAAATTAGTTTCATAGTCTTGTTATTTAATTAAGACTATGAGAATATTGTGTATTAAAATTAAATTGATATAGATTGATTATTTTTTTTATTAGTCGGAAATTAAGATTTATTAATCATTTCATTAATTGAATCTGCCATAGTATGTCCTTCAACAATAATTTCCACTTTTTCAATTCCATCAACAGATAGAGCTTGGGCTTTAGCATCTGCAGCCATACGAGTCACACTCATACAACCTGGATTTGTAGGTTTTATGATAATTTTTGCAGTACTACCATCAACATCAATATTTTGCACAATTCCCATTTCCACTATGCTTACTCCCATATGTGGATCTTTAACTTTAGAAACAGCCTCTTTTACTTTATTTGTTAAATCATCTGACATTTTATTCCTCACTTTATTTCTTTTGATTTTATATTCACTTTAAGATAATAATTTTGGATCTTTTTAAATTTATTTTTTAATTATTTTTACAATTTGCTTAAATAATTACTATAAAATAAGTACTAATGATATTTAAATTTATTTTTTTTAATTATTTACACAACTTAATAGTAATTATATGGTTTATTCCATTTATATTATTTTTGTCAATTTGTATTATTTTTATTAAATTGGTATGGTTTTTGTAACTTATTTTCTAATTTTATTTATCATTAAAGATATATGATAAAATTTTTAAATATCATATAAAAATAATCATATCACATTTTGTTTTAATTATATTTATATATAGCTATTTTATCATTTAGATATTTTAAGGATAAACTAGGTATTTTCAAGATTTATATTATTTAAATTTTCAATAACCATTTTAAACCATTTTATTTTAAAAAATAAGTGATTTAATTGGAATTTATTATATTTAAAACTCATTTAGACTTTTTAAAAATTGTATTATGAAATAAATATTTTCAATAAAAAATTTTATTTTTTAAAAATAGATGAAAATTTATTTTCTATTTATATTCCATTATCTATTTATTTTCTATTTTTATCTATTTTCTATTTATATTCCATTATATATTTATTTTCTATTTCCATTATCTTCTATTTCTTTTTATTTTTAATATTATATAATAACTATGAAAGGGTTTTTAGAAGAATAACTGGTAATTATTAGTTATAATGATCATCATTTTTTCTTATTATTTTTTTCTGTGCCTTATTCGAACAGCTATTCCATTTTTAAGTTCTTCCATTTCTTTTCCATTTAAAATAGCTTTTCCAACTCCAACCACTTCCCCATTTCTAGTTATTACAACTTCATCTTTTGGAATTATATCATGATCTGCTTTTGAAACTCCTGGGGCAAATAAAGTGTTTGTTTTCAGATCAAAATCTATTTCAACTACTTTCAATCCAATTTCAGCTAATTTTTTCCCACCTTCAAGGTTAAGGGAATATAATCCAATATCTCTGTTTAAAAGAGCTAATTGTTTACTATCTGAAAATATTTTCCGATGATATTTTCCTTTAGCTACAACATCATCGGGAATTAAATCTTCGGCTCCTTGACCAAATTGGTAAATAGCTATTGATCTAAGTTCATTTAATACTTTTTCACGTCTTTTAATTTTCTTATATTTTTTTAGTTCTGTTCTTAGGTTATAAATTGAATCAGCCGATGTAGGTTTTCCTTCTTCAGCTACGTAAGTACATTCATCAAGGTATTCTCTACACACATCTTCATATCCTCCAGAAACATTAGCTATTACTTTTTTATCTCCAACATAATTTTTAAGAAGTTCACCAGCTATTTTTTTCTCTTCATAACTCCAATCTCCAGATACTGCAACATCATATGATTGAATAGGATAAGTATTTTCCATTTCTCTAGGACATATTCCAAAAGGAGAGGTTAAAATTAGCTCCTGATATCCTTTCGTACCTCTTTTGAATTTTTGATGGCTTTTTGAATTGGAATAAGGTTTTTTCATACTACAAGGAAGAACAATAACAACTTCTCCTAGAGGTTTCATTAATTCCATTCTTTTTCTCCATCTAACAACCTCTGGTCGGTATAATGATTCTTCACTCGAACATATAACTTTCATAGGGGATCACACAAATTTTTCTTTATTTTTAATCTATTTTTAATTTTTAAGCAATATTTGTATCTTTCATATACATTATAAATATAAGTTCCTATATTTTATTCGAACCTGTAATCATAATCAAATACCTAACAACTCAAAAACTTAAATTAGCTAATAAATAAATACTAAAATTTAAATAAAATGCATTACAATATATAATAAAGGAATTAACAAATTATTAGATGAAATAATAGACTGAGATTCAAATTATTATTTTACTAATATAACTAAATTTAAAGGAATAGGGATATTTGAACAAATGAAACAAAACAAAGGAGAACATATGGGAGAAGTGGTTAACTTTCGATTATTAGATATCAATAGCTATGATCTAAGTTTTGAAAATTAAGACTTTGGATATTTTTAGAATATTGTATTTGTTGCCAAGGTTTGGAAATTCTTTTGGAAATTCTTATTTTAATCTAGCTTATTTAATCTAAAATAGTGTTATAACTGTTCACTGGGATTGTTGTAGGTTTATGATTCAAGTTGGATGGAAGACGATTGATATTAAATATTATTTATGAATAACAACTTGGTGTTTTAATATGTATTACATTTTATATGATTTCTATTTAATAATAAATCATCTTTTAACAAATTATGGGGTAACATTTGCAGATTTAGAAAGTGCGGCAGCTTTTATGACAGCTTTAGCTGTATTTGCAACTCTTTATCTCGCTCGAAAGGATTCACAAAAACTTAATAGTGCTAATGTAATAGCTCATTACATGAACCATAAGCATGCTATCTATCTAGTAGTGAAAAATATTGGATCAAGTGAAGCTTATAATGTGAAAATATACTCAAAACAAGCAGATCGAATAACTAATAATAAACCACTTAAATCTTTATTAAATAGGGAAATTCAGATAATGCCTGCGCAATTACGAATAGTTACACTTTTAGATTCTGGAAAAACAGAAAATAAAGAACTTGACTCAGATATATCCACATATGAAGTAACAATTGAATTTACTGACATTTATAAGGCAAAACATAAAAAAAATTATAGAATTAATCTTGATATGATTCGCAGTATGACAGTTACTGGTGATTATGAAGATACAGTAGAAGAGGGATTAATAAACATCAAAAATTCTTTAAATAAGTCTAATGAAGAAATTAAAGAACTCAAAGAATCTTTAAAGTACATCAGTAATGAAAAGAGATAGTTTCACAAAATTCTTTAAATAAGTCTAATGAAGAAATTAAAGAACTCAAAGAATCTTTAAAGTACATCAGTAATGAAAAGAGATAGTTTCACAAAATTCTTTAAATAAGTCTAATGAAGAAATTAAAGAACTCAAAGAATCTTTAAAGTACATCAGTAATGAAAAGAGATAGTTTCACAAAATTCTTTAAATGATATTATTGATGAGAATAAATAATTATTTCTTATAAAGACCTTTGAATATCCTTTAAATTGAATTATTGAACAATTACCTTTATTTATCAATTGTCTTGGCTAACTAATTCTAATCTTGTATTTCTAATCATAACTATTAGGGTCTGTTTCAATATTAATTATAACAGGACCTTCAAGTTCAAATGCTTCTTTAAAAGCCTTTTTAAGCCCATTGGAATCATTTGCAGTTAAACCTGTCCCTCCACAGATATTAGCAAATTCTGCAAAGTCACAATCTTGAAGATGAGTTTGCCAATTATTATATTTTTCAGCTTTTTGCTCTTGCATTATCATTCCAAGTTCATGATTGTTGAAAACAAGGACTTTTATAGGTAATTTATACTTCACAGCAGTTAAAAAATCTCCCATAACCATTCCAAATCCTCCATCTCCAGTTATACAGATGACTTGTTTTTTTGGGTCGACGATCTGAGCTATTAAAGCTCCTGGAAGTCCAAAGCCCATAGTGCCTAAATAACCTGACATAACTAATTTTTGTTCAATTTTCATAGGATAATTTCTTCCAACTCTCCATCCATTTTCACCAACATCTAGGGATATGATTGCATCATCATCAATGTAGTTAGCAAGTTCTCTCATTATATATGGGAATTTTAAAGGAGTTTTATTTGGGTCTGCTTCATTGGATAGGGTTTTATTCCATTCTTCTTTTAAATTAGCTATTTCTTCTAGATAACTTTCTTTATTTGAATCCTCTACTTCATTTATTATTTCTGGCACAACTTCTCCACTGGTTCCAACTATTCCCACTTTTATGGGATGTCTTTTCCCAATCACCATAGGATCAACATCTATTTGTATGGTTGGTTTTTCTGGAATACCTGTATTGTCTGAAAAAGATGCCCCTATTACTATAAGCAAATCAGAATGGTCAGTTAGATACATTGCAGAACTTGATCCAATTTTCCCATGAGAACCAACATAACAGGGATGGGCATCATCAATCACAGGTTTTCCTTTAAAAGTTGTGGCTATTGGTGCAGATATTTTTTTAGCCAATTTTTCAATATCCTTTTTATTTTCTAATGCTCCAAAACCTGCAATTATAACCGGGCGTTTTGCAGAATTTATAAGAGCAGCTGCTTTTGTGATTTCATTTTTAGGGGCTGTACCTGATAATGTAGCTATTCTCCCTTCAATATCTATTATTTCATCGTCACATCGTTCCTTTTGAATGTTTTCAGATACTGCAATGTGTGCGACTCCTTTTTTAATTAAAGCATGTCTCATAGCAAAAGTGATTAATTTGGTGGTTTCATCTGGATGGGTTATTATTTTATTATAAACAGATATAGGTTCAAAGAATTCTTGCTGATTTATTTCTTGGAATGATTTTGTTCCAATTAATTCTCTTGTTACATAACCAGTAATAGCTAAAACAGGAGATCTGTCTTGTTTTGCATCATATAGACCAGTAGCTAAATTTGTTGCACCAGGACCAGTAATGGTTAAGCATGCAGCTATATTCCCAGTTAATTTTCCATAGGCTGATGCCATTAACGCAGCTGTTTGCTCATGTCTCACTTGAAAATATTGAATATCTTTATTTTTTCGTAATGCCTCAACTATTCCTAGTGAAGATGTTCCAGGAATTCCAAAAACGTATTTAACTCCCCATGCACTAATTTGTTCTATAATAATATCAGAAACTGTTTTATAAGACTCCTTTGATTTTTCTCTTTTTAGTTCTTCTATTTCTATAAATAGCTTTTTTGAAGCATTACAGATGGGACATTTCCAATCCTTTTGAATGTCTTCGAAAACCACTTTTTCTTCTGTTTCATCGTAAATATAATTACATACTTTACATCTATACTTAAACATCAAATCCCCTTGTTATTAGTTCTTTAACAATTTAATGAGCTATTACTAAATAATAAGTAATAATTCAATTCTACTAATAAAATATATGTATTTCATTTTATTTAAATTTCTTGTAAAGCATTTAAACTTTATTTATTATTTAAAATTATGATAAAAATTGTTATTTCATACTTAAAATCTTTTTAAGTTCTTTTTCTATTGTTAGTTTCTTATTAGTTTTCAGATTTTATTTTTGACATCTAAAGAGAAAGTTTTTGATATTACTAGTAATGTTATTTATATGATTTCATCAGACCTTTTCAATCTTAATAATAAATTTAATTAACATATATGTTTTAACAATGGTTTAGTTAAGATATTCTATTAAAAATAATCTAATTATTAAACTTTAAGAAAATATTAAACTCTAATAAAATAAAAATAATAATTACAATATCAATTACTTATAGGATAAATAGGATAAAATAAGATAAATATTATAAAATAGGATAAATAGGATAAATATGATAAGATAAATATGATAAAATAAGATAAATGTGGTAGAATGATTATAGATATTTTCCTAGTAATAAATAAATAGATCAATGTAGCTAATTTTCAATTATTTATAGTATTTATAAGAAGTATTAGTATGAAGGTGTTGTTTATTTTTGATGTTTGTTAATTAGATTATCTCAGTGCAGAAGTTCTTTATGTGTTTTTTTTAGTCGAGCTATTGCTTCATCAGAATTAGGAATTCTTTTTTCCCATTTATTTATCACGAAGTCAATATCTACTTCTTCTGAGCCATTAATTAGATTATCACTATGGGAAACAATTTTTTCTTCAATTGTGGCAGGCAAATAGCTTTTTTTTGGAAGTCCTAATTCAACAGCTTCTTCTTCTGTTATTCCAGCTCCAACATGTCTTTCGATTATTCTCCCTACGTCTTTTGAAAATCCATTTTCAATAGCTAATTTTGCTCCTATAATGCCATGACAAATAGTATTAGTCTTGCTGCGGCCAATGTCATGTAGTAGGGATGCTTCTTTTATTAAATCTATATCAGCATCTTCAAAATTTTTAGATATTTCCATAGCTTTTTTATATACGGCTATGGAGTGATTTATAACCCAATCTGGACACCCTTCTTTTTTTAAAACTTTAACTGGCATAAAAACACTTCTATTATTAATAAATTTTTGGGAAAGTTATTATTTATCATAATCTTTGCCTATTATGTAAATTTAAATAATTCATTAAAATTAGTTAAGGATATAATTTATTAGTAATTAGGTATTATTGATTAAAAGCAGTTATAATATTTCAAAACAACTTAGATTAAGCATATTCAAATGACTTAGATTAAGTGCATCAATAGATTAAAATAAATCTTAATATAGTTAGAATAGTCAATTAATTAAATATTTGAAAGAATAGTAAAAATAATATGCATTGTCACTAGATTGAATATTATACTCACTGGGATGAATAATCTATTCATGGACTAATTTTTAAAGAATTATAAAAATAATGTTTGAAGAATTATTTAGCATTTCCTGTCTTAATGAACGAATAAGATTCTTCATATGCTTTAATTTCTTCTTTTATCCTTCTAATTATATTGTCGTTTTCTTCAAATTTAGTTTCTTCCCCACAATCTGGACATACGAATCCTTTTTCGGATGCTTCATCAAAAGTAAACCTTGAATGACCACTAGGACATACAAAATACATATTTCCTTCTTCAACATCTAAAAGTTGTTTTAATTTACCAATTCTATTGGTTGCTTTTTCTTCTAATTGATTCATTACATTACTAGAATCAAATTCCCATGCATATGTGTACCATTGAGTTTCAGGATCTTTACTTCGTTTGTAACTAGCTAATCCTGAGTCATAAAGTTTATATAGGACTTTTCTAACGATGTTTAGCTTTATTTCAGTTTTTTCAGCTATTTCTTCATCAGTTGTAATGCCATTTATCAAACACTCAACTATGCACATATTTTCTTCTTCTTGGATAATTCCATATAATAATTCTTGGACTAATGGATTTCTTAACATTTATTCAATCCTCTTCTCTTTAAAAAGTCATTATAATATTATATTAGTAGGTGATAAATTCCACAAAAAACTTCTAGAATCATCTGTGGATATATTTATCACAATATAAAATAATATTTAATGATACTACCATATTATTTTTTGATGGTAATAGTGTGTTCTTCATACAATATAAAATTAATTATAGTAATACTATTTTTGTTATTATAATGTTTAATGGTAATTCAATATTAACTAATCATTGTTATAAAATGATTAAAGAAATTCAATGTTCTCAGTTCCGTTAATAAAAATAGCATATTCACTATATTTTTAATAAATTCAATATTAAAAGCATACTTTAAAAATAAATATCTCAAAAACTATACTTTAAGAATAACTATCTAAAAAATTAATAAATTTAAATAAGATAACTAATATTTTTATATTATCAATACATATATTATGTAACTCATAATATTTATAGTTTTGTATTTCTACCATTATAGTTTCATACCTATAATATGAAATAATTTTATACTTTTTGTTTTTGTACTATAGTTTGGTCCTTATAATACATAAATAATTTTGTATTGTGAATATTATAATTTTTTAAATCTTATTATGGTTCTGATCTTTTAATTTTTCCTATTTCAGATTTTTGCTTTATTTTTTTTTCTCTTATAATGACTGCAGGCGTATGATTAATAGAGTTTAAATCTTCTATTGTAACATTATCTTTATCACTTCCTAAAACTTTACTAACACTATGTATGGTATCCATATTAGTTGATAGCTGTTTTTGGTAGTCTTCAACTATATTAGCTATTTTTAAAGCTTTTTCAATACTTATTTCCATTGAACTTCCAAGAGGCGTAGATCCTACATTTTCAAAAAATTGGCCTAAAATATAAGCGATTACTCCTTTGTTAGATTTTATTGGGTAAATAGCTGTAGGAAGTCCAGTAAAATATGTATCTCCTCTTTTATATGTTGCATCAGTATCAATTATTAAAACATTAACATTTTTAGAGGATGAGTCTTGAATAAATTTAGCTATTTTTTTAGCTACTTTCATAGGATTTTCTGGAAGTAATGAAACAAGAGTTCCAGGCGCATTGCTTAAATCTATGCCTGCTTCTGAAGCGGGTTTTAATGCATGTTTCAATCCATATAATTGTAAAACAACTTCTTTATGCCTTTTTGACTCTTCAGGAAGCTTTCTTAAATTTTCAATAGTCCTTTTTTTAATTCCAAGAAGGGGTCCAAAAAAATAACCCCAAATATACTTACTCCATATTATTGCTAAAAATTTAGCCTTTAATCCAGGTTCATAATCCATTTCATCCACTACCCTTCCTTGAGAAATAGCTATAGGAGTTTCAGATATTACTAAATAATCATTATCTTCAGCTATATCTAAAACAGGATGAAGTATTTTATCTAAATTTTCATTTGGTTCAATATAATCTGTTTCAATAGGAATAATAATATAATCCATTTTTTCTATATATTTATACTTGTATTTTCCTTCAGGGTTAGATTTAAATTTAGATTCAGTTTCAGTAAAATATCTAGACTTTAGATCACATCCTTTAATATCTGATGATTCATCTAAATGATTTTTTATTTCTTTATTTAAATTTTTAACCATGTATATCATTAGTTTAGGAATTTTATTCTAAAAGTTCGATAGTATCTCCTCTAAGTCCACGGCGAATTGTTTCAAGAGATATTATTTCTTCTGAGGATATGTTGCCAAGATTAACATCATTTCCAACTTTAAGCACAAAATAAACTTGCTGATCTTTGTTCGGAGCTTCCCATATTATTTTATCAGAGGGTAAATTATTTAAAATGGAATCAACTTCTTTATCCTTAGCTATTCCTTTATCATCAAATATTCCTATGCTTTTTCCACCTTCTCGAGCTTCAATTATGACTTTATCTGATCCTGAACTAATTTCGGCCTTTATTAACTCAATTCTCTCATCTAGATCAATGTCTGCATCTTTTTGAATATCTTTCTTTCCTACTTCAGATAGAACATAAAATCCTTCATTCTTTGCTTGAGTTATGAATCCTAATTTTTCTTCGTGAGGTATATCTATTGAACCATCAGAAATCTCAATAGCTTCAAAGCCCATATCTTTAGTTTCTTTGAAAAATTCTTGTGTTTTATTTTTCATATAAGCTATTTCAAATAATGTTCCACCTGTGTAAGGAATTATATCAAATGATTTATACATTTCTATTTTTTTTTTCACTACATCTCTATCTTGAACCATTATGGTTCCCCATCCAAATTTCAACAGATCCACGTATTCTCCAGAAATTTCCATCAAACTTTTTGCTGTTTCATAGCCAAGACCCTTGTCCAATACCATTGTAATTCCAGTTTTCCGTGGTTTATCTCCCCTTTCTGGAAGAAGAAAATCAAAACACTTCAAGTTATCACCTTTAAAATCATCATTGTTATATTTATATTCTTTTTAGTATTTAATAATTTTATTATAATTTATTAATATCTCGTTTATTACGATCATATACTTCATTTATTTCATGATTATTCATTCAATAGTAATTGCTTTCATTTTAATTCAATCATATTTATTTAGATTATATAAATTAATAATAACTTAACGATAGCTTAATATTAAGTTAATAATAGATAATAATAGCTTACTATTAGCTATAATTTACTATTAACTTGCTATTATGATTTTAATTATATTTTTATATTTTATTTTTAATTTTATTTTTAATTTTATTTTTATATTTTATTTTATTTTTATATTTTATTTTTAATTTTAATTTTATTTTTATTTAATTTTCATATTTTATTTTTAATTTTCTTATTGTTCATAAATTTTAAATTAATGAATCATTTTTTTCAAGATAATGAAAAAATCAAAACAAATATAAACATATAATTTAGTATATATAATTACTAGAAATCCTTAATAAATAATTAACTTTAAAAACCTAATATGACTCACTAATAGCTATAAAAGAATTTATGGGGAAAATAAAACTAATAACATCCTATAATCCAGTTTTAGTATTATTAAAATTCTTGTCTATTAATAATTATGGTGGGGCAGGTTTATACATCTAGGAATTATAAGGAGAGGTTTTATGGAAAAATCAATAAACTATTTTGAGAATCCTGGTAAGGAAAATACGGATGAATTAATTAAATTAGTTAAAAAACGGTTATTAGGATCTAATATTAAATATATAGCTATTGCATCTGTTTCAGGAGAAACTGCGTTGAAATTAGATGATGCTTTAAAGGGTGAGTTTGATGATATTGTTATTTTGAATGTTACTCATCACGCAGGATTTAGAGAAAAAAATAAAATAGAAATTTCAAGTGAAGCTATAGAAAAACTTGAAAAAAGAGGAATTATCACTTTTGTAGGATCTCATGCACTAAGTGGGGTTGGAAGAGGGATTTCAAATAAATTTGGTGGTGTAACTCCTGTTGAAATTATTGCTGAAACATTCAGAATCTTTTCTCATGGAATTAAAGTATGTGCAGAAATTAGTATCATGTTAGCAGATGCAGGCTTAATTCCAGTTGATGAAGAAATACTAGCTATTGGTGGTAGAGCTACTGGATCTGATTCTGCAGCTATTATAACTCCGGCTAACATGACTAATGTATTTGATATGAGAATTCATGAAATAATAGCTATGCCTAGGGAGTAATTTTTAAACAATTATCAATAATCATGCTAAAATGTATATTTAAATAAGTTTTAGATTTTATAATTCAATATTTATATTCAATATTATATAGTTTATAAAATAAATTCTTATCAATAATGGATATTCTTAACTTCACTCATATTTAGCAACAATAATAATTTAATTGGAATTTTTTATTAGATTTTAAGATTAGATTATAATTAAAAAATATAGTTCATATCCATGATTTGAATATTTGAATTTAAGAATTTCAGATAAAATTTTTATCTAATATCTGAATTTATATGATTTAAACCAGTGCATTTAAATATAACTTATTACAAATCAATTAACATATTATAATGTGGGGTTATGAAGTGAAATTTATAGATGATGCAATAAAAGAATCTGAAAAAAGGATGGAAAAAGAACATCCAACAAGGATATCAGCAGACATTGATGATGATCTAAGAGGTTGGATGGAGCAAAGTCGTGCTAAAATTTTTGTAGTTGGAGCTGGTGGAGCTGGAAATAATACAGTTTCTAGATTAAATGCAATTGGGATTGAAGGGGCAGATACTGTAACTGTCAATACAGATGCTCAAGACTTATTCTACAGTCAATCTTCTAAAAAGCTTCTCCTTGGTGAAAAGACATGTGGTGGTCTCGGCGCAGGTGGAAATCCTGATGTTGGGGAAGAATGTGCTGAAGAAAGTGAAGATGAAATAAGGGATGAACTTGATGGTGCAGACATGGTATTTGTAACCTGTGGTCTTGGGGGAGGAACTGGAACCGGATCAGCCCCAATTATTTCTAAATTGGCTAAAAAAGCAGGAGCATTAACTGTTGCTGTAGCTACAATGCCATTCTCTGCTGAAGGTATCAAAAGAAGAGAAAATGCGGAAAAAGGTTTAGAAAAACTACAAGAAACAGCTGATACTGTTATAGTAATACCTAATGATAAATTACTAGAAGTAGCACCTAATCTTCCTTTAAATAAAGCTTTCATGGTTTCAGATGAAATATTAGGAAGGGCAGTAAAAGGAATAACAGAATTAATTACTAAACAAGGTTTAATTGCTCTTGATTTTGCAGATATTAGAAGCATCATGCAAGGCTCTGGAATGGCTATGATTGGTATGGGAGAATCTGAATCTGGAGATAGGGCATTAGAATCAGTTCATGAAGCTCTTAACAGCCCATTACTTGACTTAGATATTTCGGATGCTAAAGGTGCGTTAATTAATATATCTGGTAGTTCTGACTTAACATTACATGAATCTGAAAAAATCGTTCAGATTGTTGCAGATAGATTGGATCCAGAAGCTAATATTATTTGGGGAGCTCAAATCGATGAAAATTTACAAAACGTTGTAAGAACTACAATTGTTGTTTCTGGAGTTAAATCTCAATACATGTATCCTGAAAGAGGTATTGAAAGAGTAGATGTAAATCAAATAACTAATGCTCCTTCTGAAGTAGAATCTGATCCTTTAGAAGACTTTATTGATGGAACTTTCTAATAATATATTTAATTCCATCTTTTCTTATTTTATAATATTATATTTACTTCCTTCTTTTCTTATTTTATAATATTATATTTACTTCCTTCTTTTCTTATTTTATAATAGTATGTTTAATTCCTTCTTTTCTTATTTTATAATATTATATTTACTTCCTTCTTTTCTTATTTTATAATAATATATAGTAATTTAATTTTCATTGATATTGAAAGTTTTCTAGTTTTAATTCTTTCTTATTCATTCTTAATTTTAAGGATTAAAATTTGATATTATGGATTTTAGCTATTTTTCACTATAGACAAGCATTAGATGGTACTTTAGTTAATCCTATTGGTTTTTTTGATAACTTAATCTATATAGTTATGTTAAACAATGATATAAAAGAAATAATTAGTTTTGATAAGGATTTTGATATATTTGAAGATATAGGAAGAATAGGATAAACCTTTACATGTGTGTTAAATATTCAAGAAAATAGTTAAGATTTAATAATTTATTTTTATATCTTATGTAAGGTAATATTTATATATTATAAACCATATAGTAATATATACTTACAAAAAATAGGAGATAATGAAAATGCAAAGCAAAGTTAAAACAACTTTAAATTTAGATACTGATATTCTCAAAGCTATTAAAGTAGTAGCTTTAAATAAAGATACAACACAGACAGAAATAATAAACGAATACTTAAAACAAGGATTAAAAAATGAGCCAGAAATTAACACAAAAAATAAATCATTAAAAGATTTAATAGGGATGATTGAAGTTGATGAGCCGTTTAATAGTGTTGAAGAAGTCAGAAAATTAAGAAACAAGGAATAATATAAATGACTAGTAAAATTTTCATTGACACATCTTATATAGTTGCTTTATTTGTTCCTAAAGACCAATATCATGAACAAGCTAAAAAAGTACTTCCAATGATAGATAAAAAAGAAAAAATAATGTGTCAATCTGTTATAAACGAAACAATTGCATTAATAAATAAAAAAGCAGGAGTTGATGCAAGTAAACGAGTTTATAAAGCAATATTAGATAATTTCACTGTTATAACTGAAGATATGGAATTGTATAATGATTCTATGGACACCTTAATTAAATATCATAAATTATCATTAACAGACAGTATAATAGTAAACTTAATGAAAAAAGATAATATAATTGAAATAGCTAGTTTTGACGATGATTTTGATAGAGTAAACGGAATAGTAAGAATACACTAATGAAATATTAAATGGTGTGTTAATGAATAGAAAAGATCAAACAAATGTTACTTTATATAATAAAGATGTTTATTTAGTGTATTTAGTACCTAATAAATAGAGTGTTATTATAATGCCAGATAACATTATAATAGATAATCATCATGTATCATACTGGCATGTACATCCAAAACCTGAAAAACATTATTTAAAAGAAAAATATAATATAGGGCATAAAAAAAGCCAATTAATGAAGTAATAAAAAGTTAAAAGAAAACATACCTTCACAACCTTTACAAAATTAATTTTCTATACCTTTACAGTATCCAAAAATATCATCTTAATTAGATTAGATATGAGCTGGAAACAGTGAAAAACGAATAATATGAGGTTTTATAATATGCTAATTTTTAGCTTTAAACCTTTACATACCTTTCAAAATAAAGAAAAATAATATCACATTCACGATTTTATTTATACTTTTTTTATTCATTTGTTTTATAATATATTGATTTGTAGTTAACTTTTTATATGTTGAATTACAAGTTAATAATTGTAGTTTTATAAGTAGTGATTAATCACTATTTTTATAAGATTACAATAGAGGAATATGATAGAATATAGGTTTTGGATTCACCTCCTCCCTATTATTCTAATATTCATATCTATAATAAACACTTAATAGCCACACTATTTTAATCATGTTCCAGTTATCTTTGCGTTTTTACTGTTACCTTGTATAGTGGTATTGCTATCATAATCCTACTTTTATTCTTTTCAATGTAATTTATTATTTGAATATTTACTTTTTTTCTTTTAATTCAAATTCTTTAGCTGGTAGTTTTTTAACTATTATCATTTATTAACTTAGTAGCTATTTGTTTATTTTTGTTGCTTATAATCTATAGCTATTAATAATCTATAAATGATAGTTTTTGTACTGGTTTAAGCCCTTCTATTAATACTGTGTTTAATGTTGTTAATTTTTCAAGTTTCTTTATTATAACTGTTATTTAATTGTTTGATGTTTTGATTATTTGATAAGTTTATTTCTTTTATATTTTCTGAATATTCTTTATTTATATTTTCTATCCTTTTTTTCATGAGCTGTTATAATTTCTTTTATATTACTTTGGTTTTGTTCCAGTGTATTTTTAAGATCGTTGCTTGTATCTGTTTTTTCTTTTATTTCATTGTTTTTTATTTACTTATTCATGATATATATATATATATATATATATATCAATTATTTTTCAATAAAGTTTATATATGGTATAGGATATAACTATCCTCGTTAGATAATAGTGATTACTCCCTATATTTTCTAACTTTCTATAAATGTTTTTAAATAATTTTATAGATTTTATATTTGTATATAATTGATTAGAACAGGAGGTGAAAATGAAAATGTTTATAAAAAATAAACGGTTTATGTCCTTTAGTTTAATGGTTTTAGCTATAATGCTTTTATTTAGTATATCTAGTGTTAGTGCTGGTTCTTATGATTTTACTAATTCTAATAATATTCAGGATTTTCAGAATATTATTGATACTGATATTGGTGATGAGTTAGAAATTAATCTTACTAGTGGTTCATACACTGGTTTAGGTCAGATTAATGTGACTCGTAATGTTACTATTCAGGGTAAAAGTAATCCTGTAATAACAGGTTCTGGGTCTGGTCTTTTGTTTAATATCACTGCACCTAATGTTCGTATTATTAATTTAACGATTATTGGTTATGATACAGCTATACGTTCAAATTCTAGTAATTTAACAATTATGGGTAATAATATTACAACTAAAGATATTAGTATTAATTTAGCTAGTTCTGGTGGTGACTTAACTGGTATAACTATTGAGGACAATGTTATTGTTTCTGAAGTAAGTGTTTCGATGGGTTATAGTGCTGTTTATGTTTCTACAGATTATAGTGGTGCTGTTATTGATGTTTCTTTTATTAATAACAATATAACTGGTAATGGTGGGAGCAGTTCTTCTGGTGTTATTTTTAATACTGCTGGTTGTTCTATTGATTTAATTTTTGAAAACAACAACATCACAGGAATATCCGGCATGGGTGTTCTGCTGGTTGCACCCGACAGCAACAACTTACAATTTACCTTCAATAACAACAACATCACAGGACAAGGCTATGGTGTTGAGCTGTATGCAGAAGACGGCAAAAACTCGCAATTTACCTTCACCAACAACAACATCATAGCATATGATGTTTTTCTGATGACTTATGGTGTTTATCTGAGTGCACACGGCAACAATAACTCACAATTTACCTTCACCAACAACAACATCACAGGAACATACTATGGTGTTAAGCTGAATGCATACGACAGCAAAAACTTGCAATTTACCTTCACCAACAACAACATCACAGGAACAGACTATGGTCATGGTGTTTCTCTGGATGCACCCGACAGCAACAACTTACAATTTACCTTCAATAACAACAACATCACAGGACAAGGCTATGGTGTTGAACTGAATGCATACGGCAACAATAACTCGCAATTTACCTTCACCAACAACAACATCACAGGAGGCGATTGTGTTTATCTGTCTGCATCCAGCAGCAACAACTTGCAATTTACCTTCAATAACAACAACATCACAGGACAAGGCTATGGTGTTGAACTGAATGCATACGGCAACAATAACTCGCAATTTACCTTCACCAACAACAACATCACAGGAGGCGATTGTGTTTATCTGTCTGCATCCAGCAGCAACAACTTGCAATTTACCTTCAATAACAACAACATCACAGGACAAGGCTATGGTGTTGAGCTGTATGGAGACAGCACCAAAAATACCAATATAACCTTCACCTACAACAACATCACAGGAATATATGGTGTTGATCTGTCTGCATCCAGCAGCAACAACTTACAATTTACCTTCACCTACAACAACATCACAGGACAAGACTATGGTGTTTCTCTGGATGCACAAGACAACAACAACTTACAATTTACCTTTACTAACAACAACATCACAGGAACATCCGATGGTGTTTATCTGGAGGTATACAGTAGCAACAATACCAATATAACCTTTAATGAGAATAATATTACTGGTGGTAATTATGCTGTGTATGTTTATTCTTATGATGGTAATGTTAGTGGTATTAGGTTTTTGAATAATACTATTAATGCTACAAATGGTGATGGATTCTATTTTGACTCACAAGGGAGTAGTATACCTACTGATATTAGTGATTTTATTGTTCGTGGTAATACTATTTATGCTGAGAATGGTGCTGGTTTGAATTTTACTGGATTAGTTGCTGGTTCCCTTGTTAATGTTACTGTTGAGTATAATCGTATTATATCAATGGTTGGTGTTAATATCACTGGTTATGATACTACTGATAGTAGTTTTGATTATAATTGGTGGGGAGTTGACGATATAGCTAATAAGATTTTTGGTATTGATACCAATAATCATTATATTTTGAATATTACTAATACTTCTAGTTTGGATAATGTTCATTTTGGTGATAATGTTAGTTTTTATCTGTTGGTCTTGAATACTACTCGTGATAATACTGGTGTTAAGAATTTGCCTGATTTTGTTATTAATGGTACTTTAAATGGTGTAGCTTATAATGTTAGTCGTGCTGATGGTTTTGTTTATGAATTTACAGTTCTAAAATTAGGTAATAATATTTTAGATGCTAGTTTAGATGCTGCATATAATATTACAACTTTCACAGTTAAGAATAATACTAATTCTACTATAACAGTTAATCCTAATCCTGTGAATATTGGTGAAAATATCACTGTTGGTGGTTTTTTAGCTAATCATACAGGTGTTGTTTTTGTTAATGTTACTGTTGATGGCACATTATTTACTAATGTTACTGTTAATGCTGGTTATTGGGAGTTAAATTACACTACTAATCGTACTGGTACTGATTTAGAGGTTATTGTTAGCTTTGCGGGTGATAGTAATTACGATGCTTTTACTAATTCTACTACTTTCAATGTTACTAAATTAGCTGTTAATTCAACTATAAACATTCCATCTAATGTTAAAGTGGGTAAAACCATAACAATTGATGGAGTGCTTGTTGATGAGAATGGTGATGTAATAGCTAATGCTCTAATTACTGTTACTGTTGATGGTAAAGTTTACACTTTGACTACTGATTCTAATGGTCGATGGAGTCTTACTTATAAACCAACACACATAGGAAATGTTAATGCTGTTTTGGATTATGCAGGAAACGACAAATACTTTAGCTATACCAATACCACAACTTTTAATATTGTAAAAGGCGAAGCTATCGTTGATATTGATGTAGTTAAAAATTCTGACGGATCTGTTGATGTGATTATCACAGTAACCGATGAAGACGGCGATCCAATACCAGACTATAAAGTTAATGTTGAATTGGATGGTAAACACATCGGAGATATCGTTACTGATGTCGATGGTGTTGGAAGAATCCATATACCAAGTAGTGAATTCAGTGATGGTCGTCATGTGATTACAGTTACATCTGATGATGAAAATTTCAATGTTAATCCAGTTTCAGTTGAGTTTGAAACCCAAAACAACGATAATGACAAAAATGATACTAATAATACTAATAAAACAAATAACAATCCAGTAACTAGTGCTACTATGAAAAATACAGGAATGCCGATAATAGCTATTATATTAGTGTTGTTAACCATATTTGGAATAAATATTAGAAAAAAACAAGATTAAACATTTTTAGGAGGATTTATTTATTTTCTCCTTTATTTATTTTTTTATTATTTTTTATTTTTATTTTTATTTTTCATTTTTAAGACAATATTGCTCCTATTTATTGGAATAATTTATATATAATCAATATTTGATAGAATATATAATTTTTTCACTTTCAATAAAAGTTTTGAAGAGAAAATTATATATTTTATAAGGTTAAAAATAAATAGTGATTAAGATTAAAATTATAATCAATATTAAAGATAAATTAATTAAAAGATAATGTGAAATGGAAAGAAGGTAATTATAATGAAGAAGTTGCCAATAGGGATACAAACATTTAGGGAAATACAAGAAGAAAACTATGTTTATATAGATAAAACTAAATATATACATAAGTTAGCCACAGAAGGGAAATCCTATTTCTTATCAAGACCTCGTAGGTTTGGAAAATCATTACTTCTCAGTACCATAGAAGAACTATTTAATGGAAATGAGAAACTGTTTGAAGGGTTGTATATTTATGATAAATGGGACTGGGAAGAAACATACCCCATAATACATCTGGACTTCACTAAACTTAACTTCAACACTCCAAAAAACCTAGAAAAATCACTTAACACTTTTCTTACTAAGTTAGCAAAAGATAATGGAATAAATCTTACAAATAATGAATTATATTCATTCAGATTTGCAGAAATAATAGAGGAGTTATATAAAAAAACAAACAAAAGAGTTGTGGTTTTAATAGATGAGTATGACAAACCTATCATAGATAATATATCTGAAAAGGAAATTTTAAATGGAAATCAAAAAATTTTAAGAAGCTTTTACAATGTTTTAAAAGGTGCTGATCAGTATATTAAATTTATCTTTATTACTGGTATCTCTAAACTTGGCAAAATCGGAGATTTTGCTGAGTTAGAAAATCTTCGATTTTCTAAATTTGCTAATATGTCACTGTTTTCTTCGTTAAATAGTCTTGATGATATTACATTAAATAGAAACTTTGCTTGCATTTGTGGATACACTCATCAAGACCTAAGAAACAATTTTAAAGATTATTTAAGTATTCTTAAGGGAGAAGAATCGTTAACTGAGGAAGAAACAATTGATAAAATCAATCATTGGTATGATGGCTATAGTTGGGATGGAGAAAACAAAGTTTATAATCCATTTTCAACATTGAAGTTATTTAAAGAAAATGAATTTTCTAATTATTGGTTTGAAACTGCTACTCCAGAACTCTTAATAAATGTTTTAAAAACTTCAAATGACTATAAAGAAGTATTAAATCCAATAACAGTGAAACAATCGAGGTTTAAAACATTTGACTGTGATAACATAGACCCTATAAGTATATTCTTCCAAACAGGATACTTAACGATCACTGAGAAAATGATTATCAATGAAATTATTCATTATAAACTTGAATTTCCTAATTTTGAAGTAGAAAGCTCATTATTAGACCATCTAATAGATTTAAACATATCTGAAGAGAGAACCATTGAAAGAAAAGAAAAAATAATCTCTTATATAGAACAGTGTGATAATGAAAATTTCCAAAAGGAAATGAGGGCTTTTTTAGCAAGAATACCAAATAGAATACATATAGAAAGAGAACATTATTATCAATCTATATTTTTAGCTTGGTTATATGCTTTAGGATTTGAAACAGAAGGAGAAATGCCAACAAACATAGGTTTTACAGATATGATATTAAAAGAAGAAGATTTCACAGTACTTGCTGAATTTAAATTCTCAAAAATAAACCCAAAAACAGATTTACCAGTCACAAGCTATGAAAAAATGTTAATCGACGCAATAAAACAAATAAAGACAAGAAAATACTATGAAAAATATCCTGATAAGAAAATAATAGCTATTGCTGTAGCATTTGCAGGAAAACAACTACAAACACAAATAAAGAGAATCGAAGATTCTTTAAGTTATTGAAAATAGGGTCGTGGTTCAAAAGTCATTTTTCAAGAAAAAAATTTTCTTTATTTCCTAAACAAATGAATTTAGAACTGTTTTTGTTTAATGATTTAGACTTTTGGCCACGACTCAAATAACTAAAAAAATCTGGGAGTGTCCCAAAATTCACTATTTCAAAGATTTTGATAAATTTAACTTTCCTATAAATGATTCAAATATTAAATAACACCTGAATACTTATTAATATCTTTAATTAAATAAATATTTTTATTTAATTTAATTTTAAATAGCTATTAATCACTAGAAATGATTAATAATGATTAATAATATAATTATAATATATAATATTGATTATTATATTGAGGGTATGAAGCAGTTAAAACTATATTATCCTAAAAGAATAGCATTTTTTGACTGTGTTTATATGGCATTAATGGAAGAACTAGGAATAAAAGAAATAGCATCATTTGATGAGGATTTTGACTTAAACAAAAATATAAAAAGAATATTTTAGGAATTTGTCAACTTCTAGCATTAATGCAACTGTTTTTGGTGGTGCTATACTTGCAGATAGTTAAAATGCAAGTATAACCAATTCTAAGTTCACTAACAATAAAGCTGGTGCTAATGTTGGTGGAATTTACAACCAAGGAAATATGACTGTTTTTAATAACATTATGAATGGTAACACTGCTGGTAGTAGTGGTAATATGGTTTATAATGTTGGTAACATGTATTCTTAAATTGACTTATATTAACAACTCTACAAAATTTATTATTTAATTTCATAAATTATAAAGTCTTGAGATTGTCAATTTGTTAGTTGGAATTTTTTTGTTGAAAATAAAGACATAGTAGCTAAATAAAAAATATAATTATTACCAAAAATTTCGTGCTTGATTATATTTGTGAAAAACCTTTCAAAAAGAAAAATAATCAACTGATTGTGTCATGCCCTAATATGGGATTGAAAGTGAAGTTTTGAATAAAATAGAATATTTTACTGCTGGTGGCGTTATTTGCCATAATTGTAAAAATATTATTCCTCAAAATAAAAAATTTGAGAATAAACGAGAAAATTGGGTAAAAAAGACAACTGCAACAGATGTAGCAAAAGGTGCTGGATTATTAGCTGGTGCTGGTATAGGAACTATTTTAATTGGAATTATTTGTTTATTTGTACTATTATATGTGGCTTTAATATTATAAAAGTGTGGAGAAAAAAAATCTTTTACTTAGTTTTTCTGCCCTATTACTTCAATTCCTTTATTTTTGAAATGTTTGTTGGATGTAGCTATTTTTTCTATTCCTAATTGTTCCATTAGCTCTATATATAAACAATCCCAAAAAGGTAGTCTTTGAGGTAGATATTCTAACATTCTTTCCATAGTTTCATTATATAGGGGAACATCTTCAAATATTTTGAATTTTCCACCATTTAACCTGATATATGATTTCTCTAATATTTCTTTTGAAACCTTTAATTTTATATTTAAAACAGTCATTACTTCTAAAATTACTGAATTAGATATTATTAATTGTTTATCTTTAATTTTATTATATATTTTCACTGCTTTTTCATGGTTATCTTCAGTATCAACAAATAAATCAATTACAAAATTAACATCTAAAAATATCATTTTAATATTCCCCTTTTCTTATTTCATCTACTGCTTTTACTGAATTAAATCCTTTTGGGGCTTTTATAACTCCTATTATGTCATCAATAGATGCGTCGGGGTCTTGTTCTACAAGTATTTTTAATTTGGTTTTATTCTCTTTGGGTTCTTTTTCTATTCCTTGCTTTATGTATTCTGTTATCACTTCTGTTTGTGTAATATTTCTATTGTTAGCTATTCTTTTAACTGTGTTAATCAGCTTTGTATCTAAATTTATACTGGTTTTAACTTTCATTTACTTACACCTCTATAATTTTTTTAAAATAATCTGTATTATATACTCTGTATTATGTAGTATATAATATTAACTATTTCTTAAATAATTGAGTTTTTTTAAAATAATTATTAAATATTATAAAAAATATTGTTTAATACAAAAACAAACATAATACTATAATAAAAAGTAGAAGAAATTTCTTAAATTGACAGAATTGATTTTAAGCAAAAGTTTATAAATATAAAATTATAATTATAATATTATAATAAATAATTAACTAGCAAGAATTTATTAAAAATGATAAATTTAATAAATTAAGAAGAATATAAATAAAGAATATTACAAATAATATAATGAATATAAATAAAGAATATTACAAATAATATAATAATAACTATAAATTAAAATGATTATAAAATTAACTAAGATTAAAGAAAATCTAAATTATTATCAATAGTGTATTCACTTATAATTATATTGATGATTATTAAAATATTGATAATCTATTAAAATAAAAATTTAGCTAATAATCTTAATATTATTTTTTACAGTATAAGTAGGGATTTTCAATGAGTTTTAAAGAATCTACGAATCGTTTTTTTAAAGAATGTAACAGAGTACTAAAAGTAGCTAAAAAACCAGATAGAGAGGAATATTTTAATTTTTCTAAAGTAACTGCTTTAGGAATAGTGATTATTGGTGTCATTGGCTTTGCAATAGTTTTAATCGCTCAATTATCTGGATTATGAATAAGTGATTAATTTAAATATGTGTTGACAAGTTTATAACATGTTTATATATTAAAATTGTAATAAATTTTTAATTTAGCTATTTAATTTTTTATTAATTTTTATCATTAATATTAATTACATTAATTAACAATGCTTAAAGTTTAATAATATTGAAGTATTTAGATTAAAATGCTTAGAATATGTAATCAAAATCTAGTTAAATCTTCAATAGTTGAAAAGTGAGTTATTAACTGAATATATATGAACAATTTCAATAAATTTACTCATATTAAATTGTTATCATATAAATATTTTTGAAAAGTTTAAATACTTGTAAAATAAAAATATTATGATAATATAAATTTATATATAAATCTAATTTTATAATATATTTAAATTTTCTATTTTATCTTATATTAAATATTTAAACAAATCTTAAACTCTAATTAAGTTTTTAACTTAATTACAGAGAACATAGACTTAAATAAACAATATAGGAATATAAAAAAATGGGAATATAAAATATATTGTTAGATTTAATTTAAGAAAAATTATTTTATAAAAAATTAAATTTTAATTTGAATAGGTGTATTTTAAAATGGAAGGTAGTGAAAATTCCATATATGCTCTTAAGATATCCGCAGGTCAAGAGAGAAATGTGGCTAGGATGTTAGCAAGAAAATCAAAAGATAGTGGTGTTGGTGTAAGCGCAGTTCTTGTACCTGAATCTTTGAAAGGCTATATTTTAGTAGAATCTTCAACTAAAATTGATATGCAAAATCCTGCATTCAAAATACCTCATTTAAGAGGAATTGTTGAAAGTAAAACTAAAGGCAAAGAAGATAAAGAAGAAAATACTGTGACTTTTGAAGAAGTTAAAAAATTCCTAAACCCTGAGCCTATTATATCTTCTATACAAAAAGGAAGTATTGTAGAGCTTATTTCCGGTCCTTTCAAAGGAGAAAGAGCTAAAGTGGTTCGAATAGATGAATCTCGTGAAGAAGTAGTTTTGGAATTGATCGAAGCTGCAGTTCCGATCCCTGTCACTGTTAAAGGTGACCAAATTAGAATAATACAAAAGGAGGCTGACTAATGGCTAAAGATACAGTTGAAATTCTTATTGAAGGCGGAAGTGCTACTCCAGGACCACCTCTTGGTCCAGCAATAGGCCCTTTCGGAATTAATATGATGCAAGTAGTTGAACAAATCAATGAAAAAAGTGCAGACTTTAAAGGAATGAAAGTTCCTGTTAAAATAATTATTGATAGTAATACTAAAAATTTTGAAATTAAAATAGGTACTCCTCCAACCACAGCTCTTATTATGGATGAGCTAAAGTTGGAAAAAGCTTCTCAAGATCCTGGTTTGGATAAAATAGCTGATTTATCAGTTGAACAAGCTTTAAAAATAGCTAGAATGAAATTTGATTCAATATTAGCTAATGATTATAAACATGGTGCCAAAGAAGTAATGGGTACTTGTGTTAGTATGGGAATTACTGTAGATGGTAAAGACCCGAGAGAAGCACAAAAAGATGTTGATGCTGGAGAATATGATAGTATTTTAGTAGAATAATCAAATAGCTATTAGTTAAATAGCTATTAGTTAAATAGCTATTATTTATATAATAATTATTATTTATTAAATGTTATTATCTATAATTACTCAAATAAATAATAATTTACTATCTAATTACAAATAATCATAGATAATTAATAATATAGATGATATCACTCTAAAAATAGAGGCTGATTGATATATTTTTTCACATTCATGTAATTGACTAATTAATATTTGAAGTTAAAAATTAAAATTCAATAGTTAATTTATTAATCAATTGATTTATTAATCATATATTAGTTTATCAATTACTCATGAAACCAAATAAATATCCATTAATGGACTTTAAATAGTTCATGGAGGATTTGTATGACACAAGAGATTATGGAAGCGGTGAAGGAGGCAAAAGAACAGTCTAAGCCGAGAAACTTCACACAATCCATTGATATTATTATGAATATCAAGGATTTGGATGTCAAAAAACCAGAAAACCGGTTTGATGAGGAAGTTGCTCTCCCTAATGGTCGTGGTAAAGAAGTAAAAATAGGCTTCATTGCAGACGGGGAATTAGCAGTTCAAGCTAAAAATGCCGGTATAAATCTTGTTGTAACTAAAGAAGATTTGGAAGAACTTGGTAAAGATAGGAAAAAAGCTAAAAAATTAGCTAATTCTATTGATTTCTTTGTAGCCCAAGCAGATATGATGCCACTTGTTGGTAGATTCTTAGGACCTGTTCTCGGACCTAGGAAAAAGATGCCTAAACCAGTGCCTGCTAGTGCAAAAGCAGAGCCAATAATTACAAGATTGCAAAATACTGTAAAAATAGGTGTAAAAGACCAAGCTACTATTCAAACTTTAGTTGGAACTCAAGATATGGGTGATGAACAAATAGCTGAAAATATTGAGGCAGTTCTCGAAATCCTAGACCGCAACTTAGAGAAAGGAAGAAACCAAATAAAATCCATGTTTGTTAAAACAACAATGGGTTCAGTAGTGAGGGTGATTTAAAATGGCTCACGTTGCTGAATGGAAGAAAGAAGAAGTTAAAACCATTAAATCTTTGATAGATTCTCACGAAGTAGTTGGTATTGTTGATTTATTAAACATACCTGCAAAACAACTTCAAAAAATGAGACAAACTTTAAAAGACAAAGCTACAATTAGAATGTCTAAAAAGAACCTCATTGATTTGGCATTTGAAGATTCTAATGTTAAAAAAGAAAATATTGTGGGTCTTTCAAAGTTTATGGAAGGTCAACCTGCAATGGTATTCACTGATATGAATCCTTTCAGATTGTTCAAGATATTAGAAGATAGTAAAACCGCTGCTCCAGCTAAAGCAGGGAATATTGCTACTGATGATATTGTTGTTCCTGCAGGAGATACTGGTTTTGAGCCAGGTCCATTACTTGGTGAATTACAGCAAGTAGGAATACCTGCTAAAATTGATAAAGGAAAAATTGTAGTTTCTAAAGATCATGTAGTTGTTAAAGCTGGTGAAGAAGTTTCTAAACAAGTTGCTGGAATGTTAACAAGATTAGATATTCATCCTATGGAAGTGGGAATTGATTTAAAAGCAGCCTATGAAGATGAAGCTGTTTATACTTCTGATGTATTAACTATTGATGATGAAGAAACCCTTATTAGTATCCAAAATGCTTTTTCCAGCGCATTCAACTTATCTGTTAATGCTGGAGTCCCTACTAAGGAAACTATAGTTGCTATTATCCAAAATGCTAATTCAAAATCATTCAACTTAGCTATGAATGCATCTATACTTACTTCAGAAACAACTGAACCATTACTAGCTCTAGCACAATCTGAAATGTTAGCATTGGCTAGTGCAGTATCTGATAGTGAAGGTGCTTTAGATGAAGAACTAATTGAAAAATTATCTAATGTCCCAGTACCTGCTGAAACTGTAGTGGTTGTTGAAGAAAAAGAAGATGATGATGAAGAGGAAGAAGAAGAGGAAGCTTCTGAAGAGGAAGCTGCAGCTGGATTAGGTGCTCTCTTTGGATAATTCAATCAATAATTAAAATTTAAAATTTTTACTTAATTCAAAGATATTTAATAAAGTTCAACAAAACTTAAAGAACTTAAATAAATTAAATAAATTCATTATAATAATAAAAAATGAATTTAACTTTAAATATAATTAATCAACTAAGGTGAAAACATGGAATATATATATGCAGCAATGATTTTGCACAGCGCAGATAAAGATATTAATGAAGCAAATGTTAAAAGTATAATTGAAGCAGCAGGACTCGATGCAGATGATTCAAGGATTAAAGCATTGATTGCAGCTTTAGAAGATGTTGATATAGAAGAAGCTATTGCAACTAGTGCTATAGCAGCAGCTCCTGCAGCTGCTCCTGCAGCTGCCGAAGCAGTAGTCGAAGAAGAAGAACCAGAAGAGGAAGAAGAAGAGGAAGCTTCTGAAGAGGAAGCTGCAGCTGGATTAGGCGCTCTCTTTGGATAGATATCTTTTCTTTTCTTTTTTTCTTTATTTTTTTTTAATTGATTAAATTTTATAGTCATTATTGAAAACTTTTTTTTATTTTTGAATAAACATTTATTTTCTTAATTGAATAAACATTTATTTTCTTAAAATATCTAATTTTAAATATAAAATTTGTAAATATTATTAACACAATTTTGTTCTTCAACCTTCCTGAATGAAAAAATCCATTTAAAACATCCATTAAATCAATTTTAAGTAATATTTCACGATTATAAGTTGGACTACCAGTGTTTACGCCGTATTTTAATGTATCTCAATAAATCCAAATTTTCCAAAATCATTGACTAACAAGCGAATATCTTGCTTAAAAATCTTTGAAATAGGATTCTATACAATGATTTTTGCTTGATATGGTTAATATTTTCTAATAGCTATATTAACCAAAAATATTACTATAAACACTCACAATTTTACAAATAAATATTTATAAATTGTAGTATAGAAAGTTTATGGTCCATTTATCTATAAATTTTAATTTAAGTAAAAAATAGCACGAAAAATAGCGTTTAAAAAAATTCAAAAATTAATTATTAGACAAACTCAAAATAAAAAAAAATAAAGGTTTAAAAGTTGAACTATAGAAATTTAATTACTAATTTGATGAAGGTATTTTAGCGGCTAATAAATTTATAAAGTTTGATAAAGGCATTGTTTGTAAGTAAACTTTACCTGGACCAGTGAGAGTAGTTAAAAACAACCCTTCTCCACCAAAAACAATATTTTTTAAACCTTTGACTCTTTGGATATCGAAATCCACAGTTTCATCCATAGCAGCAAGGTGGCCTTGATCAATAACTAATTTTTCTCCTTCAGCTAAAGTTTTTTCAATTACTCCACCATCTACTTCAAGGAAAGCTGTTCCTTCTCCAGATAATTTTTGTAAAATAAACCCTTCTCCACCAAATAAACCTGCACCTAATTTTTTATTAAAGAAAATATCGATTTCTACATTTTCTTCAGATGCTAAAAAAGCACTTTTTTGAGCAACAATAGTTTTTCCATCACTTAATTCGAAAGGAATTATTTCACCTGGAAAACTTGAAGCAAAACCTATTTCCTGATTATCATCATCAGCTGTGAAGAAATTTAAAAACAATGAATCTCCTGCTAATGCTCTGCCAAGACCTTTAATAATTCCTCCTCCAGTATTAGATGACATAGTAATTTCAGAAGTCATAGTAGCCATTGAACCACTTTCATTTTTCATAACTTCCCCTTTGTTTAACTTACATAAAACAATTGGAAAATTACCTCCTTTAATTTCATATTCCATTTATTCACCTTCTATTTTCTGATATATTTGTTATATTACATTTATTTAACTTATTCACAATAACTATTATTATAAATCATTAATGTAATTAAACATTTAAAGTATTATATTAGTTTGAAATGTGTTAAATCTAATTAGTTGAGCTACTTAACTATATCTTATATTTTGATAGATAATCTATTAAAATATTCTTATTAATTAAATCAAGATATTATTGATTAAATTTTATTAAATCAAGATATTATTGATTAAATTTCATTAAATCAAGATATGATTGATTAAATTTTATTAAATCAAGATATTATTGATTAAATTTCATTAAATCAAGATATGATTGATTAAATTTTATTAAATCAAGATATTATTGATTAAATTTCATTAAATCAATATATGATTAGAATATATTTTTTAAAAGTTATTGATTGATTAATTTTATAGATAAGACATTTAAGTTCTTTTTCTAGCAACAGGGATCTATGCATGACCTTTTAAATACCACATTTATGTAATGTAATAAAAAGATTAAAATGCAATATAAAACATATTCTAATCAATAATTCTATGGATTTTATATCGTTCATAGATAACTAATCAGACAAAACAATCACTGGTAAACTCATAAGATACTAATTAATTATTAACTTAATTATAGTATATAAAAGTAACTCTAAAAAATAAAATCTTAGAAAACAAATAAAAATAAACAACAGCATTTATATTCCCTCACCATCTAGATAACTAAAGAATAAATAAAGAATGAATAATAAATATAATAAAAAAGGACATATTAATAGAAAGAAATTGGAAATAAGGCATTAATCTTTTTAAATTTCCGAATTCTTAGGCTGTCTCATATCATTGAAGTTAATTTTATTTATCAAATTATAGAATATATATGATGATATTAGTTAAGGGAATTAAATTTATTCAAAAGTAATTATTTGCACATAAAGAAATTATTTTTAGATAATATATAATAAAATTAATTTTAATATTCTTCTTTTAACTAAGATATAATTTCAACTAAAATATAATTTTAACTAAGATATAATTTCAACTAAACTATAATTTTAACTAAGATATAATTTTTAAAAATTTTGTTTAATATTTTAGTGGTGTAGCTATTTCAGGGTTTAATAATATTGGATCAATTTTATTCCATAAATATGATGGATATTCATTAGTTTAAAATGCAGTTAAAATGGATTATCGGCTGATAGTTCATTTGAACCTAAACACGGTACAAATGATACTGGAATTTTGTTCTAGATTATGGGGTGTGAGCATTGGTAAGAAAGAATAGTAATTTAAATTCAAAAAGATTATTAATTTTTTAAAAAGAATAGTAATTTAAATTCAAAAGAAATTTTAAACTATGAGAAATGAGTAATATTACTTTTGATTTCATACTACAACATCCTCAAATTTAGTGAGAATACTCATACTTTACTTTTTTACTAGTTTTTTAATTATTAATAACTAATATTATTAAGATTAATATACTAATATTAATTAAGATTACTAATAACTAATATTATTAAGATTAATATACTAATATTAATTAAGATTAGTAATAAGTAATATTATTAAGATGAATAAACAAAATATTTTATTATTGATTATTATGTATATTGATTATTATAATCATTATCTGATCTAACTTAAAAATTAATATATCTTTATAATGGTTATTCTAAAATAGATATGTTTAATATATGGTAATAAATCATAATTATAATAAATTAAAAATCTAATTATCGTGTTTAATTATTAAATAAAAATTAAATAAAAGTTTACAATTGATAACATGTCTGAAATGCTAAAAAAATTAGGATACACAAAGAAAAAATGTGGAAAATGTGGAAATGACTTTTGGTCTATCAATGGAAGATCTACTTGTGGAGATGCACCTTGTGATGAATATGAATTCATTGGAAATCCTGCAACTGAGAAGAAATATGATCTTTATGAAATTCAAAAAACTTTCATCGATTTTTTTGAGAATCATGGCCATATACCAATTCCTCGTTATCCGGTACTTGCAAAAAGATGGCGTGATGATGTATTTTTAGTTGGAGCATCAATATATGATTTTCAACCATGGATAACTTCAGGTATGGTTGAGCCTCCAGCCAATCCTCTTACAATAGCTCAACCTTCCATACGTTTAAATGACGTTGATAATGTGGGAAGAACTGGAAGGCACATGACTTGTTTTACAATGGGAGCGCACCATGCTTTCAATAAACCTGAAAAAGAAATTTACTGGAAGGATAATACAGTAAAGTTGTGCCATGATTTCATAGCTAGTATTGGCATAGATCCAGAAGAAATCACTTTTATCGAGTCATGGTGGGAAGGTGGAGGAAACGCTGGGCCATGTTATGAAGTTTGTGTTAGGGGTGTAGAGTTAGCAACACTTGTTTTCATGGAATATAAAATTCTTCCAAATGGGGAAAAGGAGGAAATTCCTCTTAAAACAGTGGATACAGGATATGGTCTTGAAAGATTTGCTTGGATATCTCAAGGAACTCCAACAGCATATGATGCTTGTTTTGCTCCAGTAATAGCTAAACTCAAAAGTTTGACAAATATAGAAGTAAACGAGGAAATATTGGCTGAAAATGCTCAAATAGCTGGAATGATGGATATTGAAACTTTTGCAGATATTAGAACACTTCGGGAAAAAGTAGCTAATAAATTAAATATATCCATTGATGATCTGTTGGCTTCTGCTGAACCAATGGAAGCTATTTATATAATAGCTGATCATACTAGATGTTTAACTTTTATGTTGGCTGATGGAATCATACCATCTAATGTTAAAGAAGGTTATCTTGCAAGATTGGTTCTTAGAAGAACAATTAGATTTATGAAAGAGCTTAAAATGAAAGAATATCTATCTGATATCATGAAAATACAATTAGAATTCTTATCTAAGTTTTATCCTGAAATTGATGAATCTACTGACCATATAATGAATATCATTAATCTTGAAGAAAAAAGATACTTTAAAACCATTGAAAAAGGTGATAGAATTGTTAAAAGAACAATTAAATCTCTTAAAAAAGAAAATAAAGATGAAATGCCTTTAGAGGTTTTAATGGATCTTTATGACGCTCATGGTATGCCTCCTGAAAATGTGAAGGAAATAGCTATTGGAAACGACTTCAAAGTCAACATCCCAGATAATTTTTTCACTTTAATAGCTGATTCTCATACTGTAGAACAAATTGATGAGAAAGAAGTATTAAATTTAAATTACAGTGAAACTAAGCTTATTTTCTATGATGATTTTAAGTTAAAGAGCTTTGAAGCTGAATTAATCGGTATTGAAGAGATTAACAATGATATATACCTAATTTTAGATAGAACTGCCTTCTATCCTGAAGGAGGAGGTCAGCCTTCAGATGTAGGTAAAATTACTATTAAAAATTTCAAAATTGAGAATTTTAAAAATTCAGAAGATGATTTGGAGATTTCTCATTGTGAAAAAATTGATGGTGTCGTTTTACATAAAATAGCTATTTCTAAGAGTGAATTAGAAAATAAAATTAATTTAGATGAGTTATCAAACCATGTTGGTGAGTTAGTTAATTGTGAACTTGATTGGGGAAGAAGAATAGCTTTAGCAAGAAATCACACAGCTACTCATTTGATTATTGCAGCTGCAAAAGAGGTTTTAGGAGATCATATTTGGCAAGCTGGTGCTCAAAAAGGATTAAAACACTCTCGTTTAGATATTTCTCATTATAAACCTATATCTCAGGACGAAATAAATTCAATTGAAAAAATAGCTAATGGATTTGTAATGGAGAATTTATCAGTTGATACACAATTTATGAGCCGAAACGAAGCTGAAAAAGCTTATGGATTCAGTCTTTATCAAGGTGGAGTTGTTCCAGGTTCAATTATCCGTGTTATAAAAATATGTGACTCAAAATCAGATATAGATTCAGATGTAGATTCAGATGTGAATTATAACAGTTATATTGATGTACAAGCTTGTGCAGGGACACATGTTATAAATACCGGAGCTATTGGATTAATTAAAATAAATAAAACAGAGCGAATCCAAGATGGAGTCGAAAGAATTGATTTTTCTGTAGGGGAATCAGCACTTGAGTCAATGCAGTCAAATGATTCTTTTTTAAGAAAAAGTAGTGCAATATTCAAAGTTACCAATGAACAGCTGCCTAAAACTTGTGATAGATTCTTTAGTGAGTGGAAATTATATAAAAATGAAATTACAAAGTTAAAATCTGAAATAGCTAATCTTAAAGTCAATAGCTTAGAAACTGATGCAATTGAAATCAAAGGGCTTAAAGTTTTAATTCAACTTTTAAATGGTGATATTAAAGAGTTACAGAAAATAGCCACTGATTTCACTGATACAAACAAAGTTGATGTTATTATTATTGGAAACACAGATGGAAAAATTGTTGGTGCTGCTTCACAATTAGCTATTGATTCAAAAATTAGAATTAATGAGATTATTAACGAATTAGCTATTGTTCTAGGTGGTGGTGGAGGTGGAAGACCTACACTTGCTCAAGGAGCAGGTCCAAAAGCAGACAAAATTCAGGATGCTTTAGATTTAGCCGATGAATTATTGAGAAAATAACAAGTGGGTTGGTTAATTAAAACCGTCATTTCTTTACTTTTAAGATCAATGATTTAAATTCATTTAAATCTCTTATTTTCTTTTTAAATTTTAAAATAAGTTATATAATCTAATTTAATAAGTTATATATAATCTATAATTTAATAAGTTATATAATCTATAATTTAATAAGTTATATAATCTATAATTTAATAAGTTATATAATCTATAATTTAATAAGTTATATAATCTATAATTTAATAAATTATATAAGCTATAATTTAAAATATTAAATTTTATAGAAATTATATATGATTGCATAAATATTATAATTTGAAAGAAAGAATATGAATGTTGATACAAAATATTAAGGGGTAAAAATACTGGTAGAAGAACTAAAAAGCTTGTAATTCTAACTACTATTGTTTTTAGGACTATTTTTCTTTATCTATTGTTGTAACAGCACTCACTTTCTGATCATCTTTTAATCTTATTAATCTTGAGCCTTGTGTAACACGATCACTAGTTGCTGTTTGTTCTAATGGTAATCTTATCACAATACCATTATCAGTCACTATGATCAAATCTTTATCACTATCAATTGCTTGAATTGATACAAGATTCCCCGTTTTTGGAGTTATTTTCAATGTTTTAACTCCTTTACCTCCTCTGTGAGTCAACCGGTACCCCTCAATGTTTGTTTTCTTACCATACCCATTTTCAGTTACTGTTAAGATTTGTTGTTCAGGTCTGGTAATTTCACAGCCAACAACAACTCCATCATCCATTCTTATTCCTATTGAACCAGAAGCATTTCTTCCAGAAGATGAGACTTCTTTTTCATCAAAGTGAATTGCTTTACCATTTGAAGATGCTATGAATATTTCATCATTTCCATTAGTCTTTTTAACACTTATTAAAGAATCACCTTCTCTTAATTTAATAGCTATTTTACCTGTTTTTCTAATATTAGAAAATTCTTCTAATTTTGTTTTTTTAACCAAACCTTTTTCTGTGGTGAAAAAGCAATATTTAGATTTTTCTTCACTTTCAATTTTTAATACACTGGTCACTATTTCTTCCTTTTCCAAAGGTAATAAATTCACAATAGGTAAACCTTTTGATTGTCTTGAATAGGTAGGAACTTCATAACCTTTTAAACGATAGACTTTTCCTTTATTTGTAAAGAACATTAAATAATCGTGAGTGGTCATATTGATCATATTTTCAACAAAATCGCCTTCATTTGTTGTCATGCCTTTAACACCAACCCCTGCACGATTCTGTGATCTATAAGTGTCTTGTTTAATACTTTTTGTATAACCTTTGTTGGTTAAAGTTATAATAATGTTTTCAACGGGAATTAAAGATTCATCTTCGATGGATTCAATAGTAGATTTATCAATGATGGTTTTACGAGGACTAGCAAACTGATCTTTTATTTCCAATAGCTCTTCTTTAATAATATTCAAAACTTTATCTTCAGACCCTAAAATTCCTTTAAGTTCTTCAATCAACTTTAAAATTTCAGTTAACTCATCAGTAATTTTTTTCCTTTCTAAACCTGAAAGTCGTTTAAGTTGCATATCTAAAATAGCTACACTTTGTCTTTCACTTAAACTAAAATTCTCTTTAAAGATTTTTTTTATCTCATCTACAGATTCTGTCTCTTTAATAATTTTTATTATAGCATCAATATTATCTAGAGCAGTATTTAAACCCTCTAAAATATGAGCTCTTTTTTCTGATTTGTTTAAATCAAATTTGGTTCTTCTTATAACAATTGATTTTTGATATTGAACATAATGATTTATGATCTCAAGAAGATTCAATCTTTTTGGTCTATTATTTACCAACATCAAAAGATTAATACTATAATTTGATTGTAGTTGCGTTTTTTTGTATAAATTATTTAATAAAACATTTATATTGTATCCTTTTTTTACATCAATAGCAATTCTTATTCCTTCTAATGTAGATTCATCATTTAAGTTAATTATGCCTTGAATTTGCTTATCACGAACTAATTCAGCTATTTTAACAATTAAACTGGTTTTATTTAATTGATAAGGGATTTCTTTTATGATTAATCTTTGTTTACCATTTTTTTCCTCTATGTCTATTTTAGATTGTATTGTAATTGATCCTTTACCAGTTTCATATGCTTTTTTAATCCCTTTGTCTCCTAAAATTGAAGCTGCTGTTGGAAAATCAGGTCCTTTAATGTATTCTATCAATTCTAAAGTACTTATATTTGGATTATCAATAAATGCAACACATCCATCTATTACTTCCCCTAAATTATGGGGTGGAATGTTTGTTGCCATACCCACAGCTATTCCCATACTTCCATTGACTAAAATATTTGGAAATCTTGAAGGTAAAACAGTTGGCTCTGTCCTTTGACCATCATAGTTATCTGTAAAATCAACTGTGTTTTTATTAATGTCTTTCAATAGTTTCATTGAGATTTTTGAAAGACGAGCTTCAGTATATCTGTATGCTCCTGCTCCATCCCCATCAATTGAACCAAAATTTCCATGACCGTCGATTAGAGTGTTACTATATGTAAAATCTTGAGCCATTCTAACCATAGCTTCATAAATAGCTGAATCACCATGAGGATGGTAGTGACCCATAATAGCACCAACAGCATTAGCAGATTTTTGATGTTTTTTGTTGGGAAGCATACCTTCTTCAAACATAGTGTATAATATACGCCTATGAACAGGTTTTAAACCATCCCTAACATCAGGTATAGCACGTGAAATAATAACACTCATAGAATAATCTAAGAAGGAATCTTTTACTTCAGAAGAGATATTTACCCTTGTTATTTTATCTTTTTCATTCTCCATTTTATTCCTCAATTTCTTCTAATAAATTAATAATCTTCTGATTATGTGAAATATAATCCATATTTATCAAATATTAATAATATCATGATGAAGTATAGATTATATATAATAAAAACTATTTTATCAAATATTAATAATATCATGATGAAGTATAGAATTATATTTATAAATTTTATTTATAAAAAGTATTCATGATATATTAGTAGTTATTATAGTAGAATCTAATTTTTATTTATAAATTTTATTTATAAAAAATATTTATGATATATTAGTAGTTATTATAGTAGAATCTAATTTTTATTTATAAAATATATTAATAAAAATATCAAACATTCATGATATATTAACTAGTTATTATAGTAGAATCTAATTTTTATTTATAAAATATATTAATAAAAATATCAAATATTTATGATATATTACTAGTTATTATAGTAGAATCTAATTTTTATTTATAAAATATATTAATAAAATATCAAACATCTAAATTTCTAACATTCAATGCATTGTCTTCGATGAATTTTCTTCTTGGAGCAACTTCTTCTCCCATCAATATTTGAAAAGTTTCATCAGCTAAAATCGTATCATCGAGTTCAATTTTAAGAAGATTTCTAGATTTTAGATCCATAGTAGTTTCTTTAAGCTCAATTGGATCCATTTCACCTAATCCTTTCATCCTACTTATTTCATACTTAGTTTTTTCACCTAAGTTACTAATGTATTCATCAAGTTCTCCTTGATTTAAAACATATTTATTGGTTTTTCCATGGCTGATTTTAAATAAAGGTGGTTGAGCAGCGTAAATATGACCATTTTCTACTAATGGTTTAAAATACCTATAAAAAAATGTTAAAAGCAAAGTTCTAATGTGGGCTCCATCAACATCTGCATCTGTCATGATTACAATCTTGTCATATCTAAGTTTTTCAATATCAAATTCTCCCCCAATACCTGTACCAAAAGCAGTTATTAAACTTCGAATTTCCTCATTACCTAAAATCTTGTCAAGACGGGCTTTTTCAACATTGAGTATTTTTCCACGAATCGGTAAAACAGCCTGTATTCTAGAATCTCTACCTTGTTTAGCTGGTCCTGCAGCAGAATTTCCTTCAACAATGAAAAGTTCAGTTTTTTTCACATCTTTAGATGAACAATCTGTTAATTTTCCCCATTGAGTCGTGAGTTCTAAGCCACCTTTACGCCGAGTTAATTCACGAGCTTTTTTAGCAGCTATTCTTGCTTTAGAAGTAGCTATTGCCTTATCAACAATTATTTTAGCATCATTTGGATTTTCTATTAAAAACTTTTGCATTTCCTCTGAAAAAATATTTGATGCAATTTTTTTCACTTCAGAATTTCCTAGCTTTGTTTTTGTTTGACCCTCAAATTGTGGATTAGGATGTTTACAAGATATGATCATGACCAATCCTTCTCTAACATCCTCTCCAATAAAAGGTTCATCTTTTTCTTTTAGGATTTTTTTATCCTTGGCATATCTTTTTATTTCTTTTGTCAATGCTTGTTTAACACCATCTTCATGAGTTCCACCTTCATGTGTATTAATATTATTGACAAAAGAATATATTAATTCTGAATAACTTTTGTTATATTGTAATGCTACTTCAATGATAATATCGTCTATAGTACCTTCTACATGGATAATATCTTTGTTAAGGGATTTTTTATTCTTGTTTAGCAGTTTAACATATTCTTTTATTCCTCCCTCATATAGAAATTCTTCTTGAACTTTTTCCTCTTTTCTATCATCAGTTAAAATTATTTTGAGGTTCTTGTTTAAAAATGCCAATTCTCGAAGACGTGTTTTTAAAATATCATAATCAAATTCAGTGGTCTCTGTAAAGATTTCTGGATCAGGCTTAAAAGTTACAGAAGTACCAGTTTGTTCCACATCACATTCTCCAACAACATTTAATTTTTCAATATCTTTTCCACCATTTTTAAAAGTCACTGAATAAATGAAGCCATTTTGGCAAACTTTAACCTCTAAAAAACTACTTAATGCATTGACAACACTAGCCCCAACACCATGTAATCCACCAGAAACTTTATATCCTCCACCACCGAATTTACCTCCTGCATGTAGAACTGTGAAGACAGTTTCAATGGTTGAAACTCCAGTTTTTGGATGTATTCCTGTAGGTATTCCTCGTCCATTATCAACAACTGTGATTGAGTTGTTTTTATTTATAAATACTCTTATAATATCAGAAAAACCAGCTAATGCTTCATCAATAGAATTATCTACAATTTCCCATACTAAATGATGAAGGCCTCGACTACTTGTTGATCCTATATACATTCCAGGACGCTTTCTAACAGCTTCTAATCCTTTTAATACTTTAATATCATCGTCATTGTAGGTGTTTTCTTTCATTTTTACCTTTCCTTATTATGCAAAATTAATAATCATTATTTTAGTATTTCTTTTATCCTACTTATAATTTAGCTATATAACTCAACAACTTCTTTTTCTTTTATTGTTAATTAATAAAATCTTTCTTGAATATTAATATCATTAATTAAACCTTGTTGCTGATTTTTTTTTAATACTTTAATGCAAGTATCAATTATTAGAGTTTTTAATATTGTGAACTTTTTTAATATTGTGAAATATTAAAAATACTTACATGATAATTGTAATTAACATCATTAGCCAAAATTTACTAGAATAAATATTATTTCTTATTATATTTCTAATTTATTAATTTTTATTAATTTAATTCATATAAATAAAAATTAGATGGTATTTAACAGTTATTATATAATAAATATCTATAAAATGATATATAAATATTATTAAAAGGATTTAAATATTATGAAAAAATTTAAAATAAGAGACAGTCCCATAATCTTTTTTTTATCATTTTGAAAATCAAATGTCCATTAATGTAATTCAATATTTTCAGCAGACATAGTCTATGAAAACAAGGTTCCATGGGGTGTAGAAAACCACTGCTATAAATGTGATGGAAACTCTCTCCTCCACGATGCATTGAGATTAAAAGGAATTGAATAGCTAACTAATTTTCATCATATCAATTAATCTATCCATCATTTGCATTTTTAATAATCTCGTATAATTAGAAATACAATTTTTTATCTTTAAAAATCTTTTTATTTTTTTACTTTTTATTAATTTTCATATAATTTATTTTTTACATAGCTTTATCACTTATAAAACTTTATATGATTATGTATTTTTAATTATGGTGCGTTATTAAAAGTTTTTAGCGATTTATTTGTATTTTAAAAAGATTTTTAAATGTGATTTTGTATTTTTTCAATTACTTCAAAAATTTATCATTATTATTTTTATTTTGGATTTTTTTCAGGTTTTACTAATTTTAAGTTCTTTTCATTGTTTTTTATTTATTTGTTCATGATATATATATATATATATATATATATATTATTTTCCAATAAAGTTTATATATGGCATAGAATATAATTATTATCGGTTAATAGGTAGTTATTATTCTCTATTTTTTTAACTGAT
>NZ_LWMW01000109.1 GCF_001639285.1 Methanobrevibacter cuticularis
CTCTTTTGATTCTTTTAAGAGATTATTAACATATACTTCATCTTCTTCTTTCAAATTAAATTTCATAATAATATATATGAACATGCCACCATATAAACTTAACTTAAATAAATTGTCTTAACACTATCTATGGATGATAGAAAAGCCAATGAATACTAATACATCTACTATAAATACTTAAACGATAAAGGAAATGCAGAAACAACTAAAAAAGAAAAAATAAACTCATTCAGAAGCTTCCTAAGAGAATATTACATAGACCTCCCACGGTCAATAAGATTCTATACAAAGCTTAACAGATTACAAACATCGGACATACCAACATGGACTGATGTGAAAAATAGCTTAAATCACTGCAAAAACAATAGAGAAAAAGCAATAGTAACACTAATAGCTACAAGTGGAATAAGAGAAAGCGATATAGTAAGATTCACAATAAAAAACTTCTTAGATGCTACGGTCATATACCATAATAGAAAACTAAAGGACTTATTAAGTAAAAATCCTTTTGAAATCATTCCAATATAGGATTTCATGCCTATAAAAACAATAAATCAAGGAAATCTATGTGTAACATTCAATATGGGAGAATGCACCTACTATATATTTGAATATCTGAAAGAAAGAATTGAAGAAGGATATTCAGTAAAACTAGACGAACCACTATTTAGAGGTCTCAAATATCCACACTTCGTGAAACCAACAGTAATATTGGGAATGTTTCAGAGGCTAAATAAAGAACTAAAAGCATGAAAAAATAAGAACGAGTTTATGGTAAGTTCAGAAGCCACAACCTAAGAAAGCTATTTTCAACGACATGCAGAAGAAATATAACCAAAATTAATAATAACAATGACAAATATGCCAACTAGATGTAATAAGCATCTACACAGGACATACACCTCCCAATATGACAAATTCTCAAGTTTACGATGCCGTAGATAACATGGATAGTGATGAAAATTATCTCAGAATGACTTACAAAGCTTTAACTCCATATTTAGCTATTAATAAATTAAATTTCAATATTCACAATGAAAATCACGGATTAAAAGTAAATACTGGATATTAAGAATTCTATTTATACTTTTTAAATAATGCAATACCTTTTCAAAAGCTCTCACTAAACTATTATACACAAACAAAACATAAAAATAGCTATAAAACACTTGTTGAAAAAGTAAAAACTATTGAAAGCAATCTAAAAAAGCTAAAAAAAGAGGAATATGATTGCTTAAGGGACTTTTACAATCGTGGGAAAGAAGATCATGGAATTTGTTTATAATTATAGTTAAAATTATAATTTAATAAAGAAAAAATGAATAAAGTTCTATTGTGGAGATAAAGATAGGGTAAATGGAAACGAAATTCAACTAACTAATAGTTCACCGAGTGCAAAAATTGCACATAAATGAATAATCTTGATGAAAAAATAAAAAAATGAATGTCCAAAGATTATAAACATATAATTCGCTATAAAAATTTTTCACACTCTTTTAAAAACTCGGTTGTTTTGTCTATTGAGTTTTTTGCTTTGAATTTGTTGAATGTTATTAATATGTCATAATCAGCTTTGTTTCTATTTTTTTCAAATTCAAAATAATATTTTCCTATTTCGATATTGAAAAGCTTTGTTTTTAGATAGTGCTTGCTGAATTCACTCATAACTCCGGAATGTGTTTTAGGAATGACATTGATACTTGATAATAATGATTTAGCTCCATAAAATATAGCATAATATGATTCACTAACACATAGATTATATCTTTCATTTTCCAATGCTATTTTTGCATTAATCAATCTTTCTTCAGCTTCATTAAAAAGTAATCCTGCACTATCCAATTAAAATACCCTCTTTTTCTATATTAGCTATGAAATCACTGTTTTCATTGTATTTATAATCTTCAGTTGATAGTAATATAACTGATATATCTTCATCGTCATTTAAATAAATATTAAAAGCTTTACTGTATATCTCATCCTCAACTTTATACTTATCTTTAGCTATTATTAAAATATCTATATCAGAATTTTTTTTATCTTCCATCCTTGCAACAGAACCAAATAAAATGATTTTTTCAATTTCAAGATAATCTAAAGACTCAGCAAAATCCATAGCTATCTGTTTTCTATCTACCATCATTATCCTTCCGTATATCATTTTTATGTTTGTTATGTTTTCACTATTTAATAAATTTAATCCTTTAAGATTTGAAAATACAGATAAAAAAATTATTAACATAAAAACCATTCACACAAGATTTTTTAATCCTTAAATCTATCAAAATTCTATTCTATTAATTTTAACTACTAAAAATAACAGATATATTGTCAAGTCAATTTAATTTTGAGTTGTTATGATTTTGTATAGTATTTGTATAGTTTTTTGTCTGCATCTTTTTTAGTAAAATTCCAATTTATTTTGCTTTTATTTTTATTTCTTTTTTCACACCAAGCTTTAGTTTCTTTGGTTAATGTATTTTTATCTTTTATTCTTCTTCCTGTACATTCTATGTCCATTATATTGATTTCTATTTCTGCTATATTAAGCCAACTTGCATGTTTGGGAGTATTGTGAAAGCTTATTTTACTTATCAATCTTACAGCTTCATTAAATTCGAAATTTTCAAGAATAGCAGTGTAAGTGTGTGTATTTAAGTTGTCCATGATTATTCTTAGTTTTTTAGCTTTTGGAAAGACATTATCAACTAAATGTTTAATGTAATGGGCAAAATCTGATTTTGTTCTTCTATCTGTAACAGTAATATCTCTTACACCACCTTTAAAGTCAACAGCAACAAAAATGTTAGCTGATCCATTTATTTTATAAGTATAATCATATTTTTCAGGACTTCCTGGTTTCATTGGAATTTTAGTTTTTACATCACTTATAAAATATTTTTGCTTTTCATCAAAACAAATAACCGGATATTTTAGATTATATTCTTCTTCATACAAATTTAAAACTTTATACATCTTTTTGCGATATTCAGCATCGATTTCTGCTATACACCACATTCGCTTTTTCCAAGGCTTAGTTTCGCTTTTTTTAAAATAATACGAACACTTTCACGATTTAAAGTTTCAAAACCTTCTTTTTGATTTAAAGTTTCTGCAATCAATCTTAAACTCCAAGCTTTCCTACCTTCAGGAGGATCACTACATGCCAATGCAATTATTTCCATTTCTTCCCGAGTTCCATATTTTTTAGGTTGACCTGAACGCTGTTTATCATGTAAAGCAATTTCTAAACCATTTTTCAAATATTTATTTTTAATCCTACTAACTGTATTCACTCCAACATCCAACAAATTAGCAATTTCTACATTTTTCATCCCTTTACTAAGAAACAACAATATTACAGCTCTTTGCACTTCCTTTGATTTCCTAACAAAGTTATTTAATACAATCTCATCATCATCTTCAAGTTTAAACTTTTCATTTGCCATATTATAATATATGAAACTCATAATATATAAACCAATATTATTTTGTCATGACAATATGAATTTTTTATTAAATTATTCTTTTAATTTTTTAATTCTTTTATCAAATTTAGCTTTTTTAAGCAATTTATTGACTTCATCAATAGATTCTTGGGGCATTTTAATAGGGCCTAAACCAAGATCTTCTCTTATTTGATCTAGTTCTCCTTTAAAATCTAACCATCCTTCGATATCTTCATGTAAAGTCATAAAGAATGTTTTTGGCATTCCACCAATTCCCATTTCTAGAAAAGTTTCCCCATAACTTGCGAATGCACCTACATGTTCATTAGCTATTCCTCTATCAATAGCTATTTGTCTAAGTATTTGATTAACTTCACAGGGGCTGTTTCCAACAGGGCATATACTATGACAGGTATAGCAATAGAAGCAATTCCATATTTTATCATCTGAAATTATTGATTCATCATTTTCTAGGACTTTTTCTACCATATCTCTTGGGTTATAGTCGCAATGCTGAGCTGCAGGACATACTGATGTGCACATTCCACATTGAACACATTTCAATAATCCTAGATCTTCAGATGCTTTGATATTTTTTAATATTAATTTAGGAAGTTCTAATGCATCCTCATCTATCTTATAAACTTTCATTTTCTATGAGTTCCTATTAAATTTCTTTAATCAGTAATTATTATTCCTTTTTACTATTATTTACTAATCTTTTTATAGTAAATTAATTGATTATCTTATTTAATTATTTACTAATCTTTTTATAGTAAATTAATTGATTATCTTATTTAATTATTTAATTATTTAATTATTTTATAATTTTGTGAATTTATAATATTTTAAATTATTATATTTGTAATTTTTAACTATATAACAATTTTTATAACAATAGTTATAAATATGACTATATTCAATAACTTAATTATACATAATACAATAAAAAAATAACTTAAAAACAATTTTAAATAATTTATAAAAACTTAAAAAGCGTGATTTAATGCCACAAAGATATATTGGAATGGGATATTGGGAAATTATCAGCCGTCAAATGAGTGTAGTTACAAAAAGTCAGCAAACACGATTTAAAGAAGCTAAGATTGCTGTCATTGGTGCTGGAGGCATCGGAGGATCTGTAATAGAAATGTTAGCTCGAATGGGTGTAGGAAGTCTTACTTTAATTGATAAAGATGCATTTGATTTGTCTAATTTGAATAGACAATTGGTGAGTGGACTAGATTCTTTAGGAAAGGCAAAAAGCTTTACTGCAAAAGAGAGAGTTAGGAACATCAATCCTTATGTAAATGTTACTGTATTTAATGAAGAACTTAATGAAAATAACATTGAAGAAGTAATAGGCGATTGTGATGCAGTAGTAGATGCTTTAGATAATTTAGTCACACGTGTTTTAATTAGTAGAACTGCAAAAGAGCTAAATATTCCTTTTATACATGGTGCAATTTATGGAACAATGGGTCAAGTTAGTGTTTTTACCAAAGATACAAAGTCATATGAAGAAATGTTTTCATTACCGTCTTTAGGTAAAAAATTGGATGATGATGCAAAAAGTGCTATAAAAGAATTAAATAAAGAGGTTCCACCAGTTATAGGACCAACTCCAAATATAGTTGGGGCTTTAGAAGCTTTTGAAGCATTTAAACTTATCACTGGAATAGGCGAAGTAAATTACTCACCAAAACTTCTAACATTTAATTTACTTGATTTATCATCATTTGATGTAATAGAACTTTAATATTAGACTAATTCATTCTAAATAAATTATTATACCTAAAAATCAATTGGGGGATGAAAAATGAGTTTTACACTTATATCTGAAAATAAAAAGGAAATTAAAGAACTTGATAAAGAAATAACAATAGAAGAACTTTTAGACGAAATTGAAGTTTCATCAGAAAATGTTGTTGTTAAAAAAAATGGAGATATAGTCTTAGAAGAGACTAAAATTGAAGAAGATGACGAAATACAAATAATACAAATAATTTATGGAGGATAAGGATAGTAATTAATAATATTGTTATTCTAATTCTTATTTTACTATTTTTTTACTATTTATTGTCATGATTTGTTATTTTGGTATTCTTCCTGAGCTTTTTTTACAATTTCATTAATTAATCTATTCTTATTCTTTTTTTACAATTTCATTAATTTATTCTTATTCTTTTTTTATTTTTTTATTTTATTTTCGCCTTATTTTTTTTATTTTTATTTTTCAAATTTTTTACAAATACATTTGAATATTTATAAAATGAAATAGATAATTTTATATATTAATTAATGAAATATTTATCTCATTGATTAAAAAGTTAAGATTTTATTGATTAAAGATTAAGGACAATTGTTTGAGTAAATTTTTAAGTTATTAGGGAGAAAGTCAATGGATATTAAATTTAAAAAAATAGCTATTATATCAGTTTTATTGGTGTTAATATCAATATGTTGCATCAATACTACATTTGCAGCTGTTGGGACTGTTGATGTTATTGTAAAAGATGCATATAATTCTACTTCTAATAAGTATTCTGAAAATGGATTTGTAGTGACTAATGCAACAATAAAAGTTATAAACTCAACTAATCATGTTGTGTTAAGTGGAGTCACAGGGAAAGATGGTATATTTACTATTGATACTGCTAAATTAACTTCAGGGACATATAAACTAAATATTAGTCATTCTACTTATTTAACTTATACAACTTCAATTAAAATAAACGCTACTACTGTTAATAAAGGTCCAATTAATTATATGTTTACTCCAGATATGGCATTTATAACATCTTATAGTGGGAATAAAGAGAAAATTAATAGTCTAATGAGTATAAGTAAACGAGTTTATTATATTGACTTAAACAACTTTATAGATGAATCAAAAGCAAAAGGTTGGATGTTAAGCTATGCTGAATTCATTTATCTTGATATGTATATGCGAGGATCAACTGAGCTCGACCCTGCAGAACGTTTTAAAGATAGTCCTGCACAAAAAAACTACAAAATTGCTTATTGTTTTGGAACATATAATCAACTTACATTGGATGATACAAAGATACACTTTATAGGTGCTAACTCTTCTAATAATACACCTCATACCATTGAAAATACTTTCATTGGTTCTTATTTTCAAGCAGAAGAATCAGCAAATATGGATAAAACCACTTTAAATAAAAATATGAAGAATCTATTTGACTATATTACTTTTTTATTAGGGGATACAAGTGTTGATCCAACAAAGGATCCTACAAGAACACCGGAATTAGATTCTATTTGGGGAATATATCATCCAGAATATCAATACAAGATTTGGGAATATAAACCAAGCCAAACAGAGATAGCTAAGTGGATTATCACAAACCCAGGATATGATTTTGATGGACATGGTAGTTTAAATTGGATGATGGTAGAATATGGAAATTGGGTGAAATCCAAGGATATTCTATCACTTTATGAAGAATTTGAAAAATGGTATAGTACCAATAGCAAAACTAAAAATATAAAATCTGATTATGTAATTATCGCAAGCTATGCACCTGGAGGGGACCTTGTTGATGCATTGATTCGTGCTTATGAAAAAAATGGGAGAGCAGCTTTCAATGTTTTTCAAAAGGTAACAACTCCTTCTATGGCGTCTATTCTTTTAAATATGAGTGGTTCATTAAGTAGAGAAATTGTAGCTATTAATTCACTATACAGCTGGTCTATGGATTATGGAAACATGCCAGGTTCTGGTGATGGTACTGGTGCTATTGATGAATTTATAAAAATTAATGTGCAGATATTAAAAGCTTTACATGATATCAGTGAATATAGTCATGTTAGCCAATTTGGTCCACAATCAGAATGGACATATGCGGTAACTATACCAAGTTTTGAAGGTGTTTTTGGAGCAATAGCTGTTTCTTATGTTAGTAATGATGGAAAATCTCATGTTATCATAGATGGAGTAAATAAGTTAGTAGAAACTACTTTAGGGTGGATTAAACTTAAGGAAAAAGATAATGCTGATAAAAAAATAGCTGTTATCCTTTATAATTATCCTCCAGGGAAAGCAGAAATTGGAGCATCTTATTTAGATGTATTTCAAACTTTACATGATCTTTTAGAGCAACTTTCTGATGCAGGCTATAATATAGGGATGGAAAAAAATGAAATTCCTAATGCTACCACTCTTTATACAATTATCGCTGCTTTTGGTAATAAAGGATCATGGGCACAAGGACTTTTAAATGAATACGTTGAAAAGAACTGGAATGATTTACAAAAAACTGGTCAGCTTGTAAATTTAACTCAATATATGAAATACTTTTCATCCTTAAATGAGGCCCTTAGAAACCAATTGTTTGAAAGATGGGGCTCTGGTCTTGGGGATATAATGGTTTATAATAGATCATATATTGTAATTCCAGGAATGATGATAGGAAACGTTTTTATTACATTTCAACCAAGTAGGGGTTGGGAAGAAATAGAAAATTATCATGATTTAGTCCTTCCTCCGCATCAACAGTATATTACTTTCTATAAATGGTTAGAGGATGTTTTTAAAGCTGATGCAATGATTCATATGGGAACTCATGGGACTTTAGAGTTTTTACCTGGAAGGTCTATTGGTTTACAAGCTGATGATTGGACTTTTGAATTAAGCGGCATTCCAAATATTTATCCATACATTGTTTCTAATCCTGGTGAAGCAGTAATAGCTAAGGATAGGGCTGGAGCTTTAGTTATAAGTCACATGACTCCTGCTATGGTAATATCTGAATTGTATGGTAATTTGACTAATTTAAAATCATATATATTGGGTTATGAGAATGCTAAGAAAGAGAATTCTCCTGAAATAGCTGAATCATACAAGAAAATGATCTTAGAAGTATGTAAATCTCTTTATATTGATGGACCTAGTAAGGATCAAAGTTTTGATGCTTGGCTTGATAAAACACATCATTTAATTGAAGATTTAGATAATGACGTTATCACATTGGGATTACACAGTTTAGGATATGTTTTAACAGGAGATGAAATGGTTCAAGAGGTTATAACCATAGTTTCATTTAAAACAGATATATACAATCAAATAAAGAATTTATTATATGCTTCAAATCCTGATATTATTAAGTTAGATTATTATGAGATGATGCACAGTACAAAACACACAGAACAAGTTAAAAATATTCAAAAATGGTTTGAAAACTTTGTAACTGGGTTATTAAATGGAACAATTGATATAGATATTTTTGCAAATAATAACAACATATCTAATGAAAGTGATTTTTATGCAAATTTGATACTATGTAATAAGACAATAAGAGATATACAAGATAACATGGAATGGGAGTCTATAATGAAAGCTTTATCTGGAGAATTCGTTATCCCTGGATTAGCTGCTGATCCTGCTTATGCTGATTCTTTACCAACTGGAAGAAACATATATGTTCTCGATACCACCAAAATGCCTAGTTTAGCAGCATGGGAAGCAGGTAAAAAAATTGTTGATAAATTACTTGTAGGCTATTATGAAGAACATAAAGCATTCCCAGAATTGGTAGGTCTTATAATGTGGGGTACTGAATTACTACGTACTGAAGGGATTGGAATAGCTGAATTTCTATATCTTTTAGGAGTTAAACCTACTTGGACTAAAACTGGTGTAGTAAATGGAATAGAGTTAATTCCTTTAGATCAATTAAAAGTTACCTTATCAAATGGTGTCACAATATCCCGCCCTCGTGTAGATGTTTATGCAAGTGCAGTTACAAGCAACCCTTATTGGATAGGTTTAATGGTTTCTGCAGTTAATTTAGTATTTTACAATACTACTGATGAGCCTGAATCAACTAACTACGTTAAAAAACATTATAAGGAGAACCCTTCATTAGATAGATTGTTTGGTCTTCCTGGAGCTGTTCTTGAAGGAACAGGAATGAGTGATTATATTCCTAATACAAATAAATGGTATAATAACACAGACCTTAGCAAAGAATTAGCTGAACTTTATCTCTCAAGAGTATCTTACTCTTGGAGTATAGATGAAAATGGACGCTTAGTCGTAAAAAATAATAGAAACACCTATGAATATCTACTTAAAAATGTTGATTTAATTACACAAAATATCGACAGCACATGGAGATTCCTTGATAGTGATGATTATTATGATTGGTTTGGAGGAATGTTAGGAGCTTCCCAATATCTTGGTGGAAAACCAAACACTGCTATTGTCGATATAAGGAACAAAAATGACATGATAACTAGAACATTAAGTGAAGAATTAGAGTTTGAAATAAGATCAATGGTGATGAATCCTCTTTATAGAGATGCTTTACTTAAAACTGCAGCTGGATGGTTAGCTTATGCAGATAAGTATGAATATATATTTGGATTTGAAACTGTAGCTAATGGTCAAAATGGAGGAAGCTTAATTTCAAATACCTTATGGGAAGGATTAGCTGCTAATTTGTTAGGTTCTGCATTTACTATTGATGCAGATTATAAATCTTTTTCATTTCAAAGTATGTCTGGATGGGTTCTTGTAGCTGCTCAAAAAGGAATGTGGAAAGGTGATCCAAAGATTCTACAAGCTTTAGCTGATAAATATTTGAATGCAGCTATTCAATATGGTGTAGCTTGTTGCCATCACACATGTGCTAATTTGGATTTCAATAAATGGGTTCTTCAAATATCTTCTTTATCTGCTGATAAAAAAGAACAATATTCAGATATCTTACAAAAAGCTACTCTTGGAGCTAAAGTTTATTCTCGAGATTCAGCAGGAACAAATGGAAATCCGGGACAATCTAATTCTCAAGGGAGTAGTCAATCTTCAAAGAACAGTCAAGACTCATCAGAACTTTCTGGAGAAGTTGGAGAAGTTGGAGAAACTGGAAAATCTTCTGAAATTAAAAGTGAAGCATCTTCTGCAAGTTCTGAGTCAGGCTCTTCTGCAGATCAAGGAGATAGTAAATCTTATGAAGTGTCTGAAAGCCAAAGTTCAAATAGTAGTGAAGATTCTTCTATATCTGCAGCTTTTATAGTTGCAGTCATTGCTCTAATAGCTTTATTCGCAGTAGGTTACATTAGAATGAAAAAAAAATGATTAATTTAAATTATTTAAATATGAAATGAAGACATTATAATAATATATCACCTTTTTTATTTTCTTTATATTGTTATTTTGTACTGTTATTTTGAATTATATTGTTTTAATAGTCTTTTATTTTCTTTATGTTGTTATTTTAATAATAGTTCATATTTTTTATATTATTATTCTATTTTTATATTATTATTCTATTTTTATATTATTATTTTAATAATAGTTCATATTTTTTATATTATTATTCTATTTTTATATTATTATTTTAATAATAGTTCATATTTTTTATATTATTATTCTATTTTTATATTATTATTTTAATAATAGTTCATATTTTTTATATTATTATTTTATTTTTATATTGTTTTAATAATCTTCTATTTTTCTATTTTTTAATAATATTTTTTATTATCTTCTATTTTTATTATTATTTCCTAGATTGATTTTGTTTTTATTTTTAAAGCGTTATTTATCTGTTTTAGTATTATTACTTCTTACTTTAATCAATTTTCTAAGAGAAATATCGAAAACTATATAAGTTGTAGACCTAATAATATTCATTATTCAATTATATTTTATATTTTATAAAGTGAATTTGATAATTCTTTTTCTAAAATATTGTAATTGACTAATGAATAAATATATAGAATGAAATAAATGAGGTGAAATAAAAATGAAATTAAATAAAAAGATAATTGTATTGCTTATTGTTTTATTATTTTTAGCTGTAGGCTCTGTTAGTGCAGCTAATGATACAAACACTTCTAAAGAAATTTCAATAAATGATAACAATTATGACACATATTTCGATAGTGATGGGAAACTTAAAGATAGTACTGATTTTGTTGAAGGAGATACTCTCTATATCAATGGCAGTTTAACAAATAAAAAATTAAAGCTTGATAAAAAAACGGTTATTGATGGAAAGAATACTGGTAAAATAATTAATAGTACCATAGTATTAGGAGCAGATGCTTCAGGTTCTACTTTAAAAGGGCTTACATTTGATATAACTGATAAAAATGCTATTAATTTAACAAATGGTGCTTCTTATATTAATATTCATAACAATATTATAAATATTAGGGGAACTGATGCTCTTTCAGGATATGATTCATTATATGGTATTTTTGCAACTGGTGAAACTTCTTATAATAATATAACTAATAATAATATCACAATGAGTGGCAAAGCTCCTTATAATTATGCAATATCTGTTGGGATTGATTGGATGTCTCCAAATCCTAATAATTATTTAATAGCTAATAATCGTATCAATGCTGATGTTGATAATTATATTGCAGGTATTCAAAGTGAATCTCTTGTTAATGCTACTATAAGAAATAATAATATTAATTTAAATTCCAAAGGATTAGTTTATGGTATAATAATCACAGACATGTTTCTATATGATTTTAATGTAGGCGATTGGGAAATTAGGAACTTAATTCCTTCAAGAGGGATTAATATTATTGAAAATACAATAAACGGAAATGGAAACATCGTCTACTTAATTGAATTGTATCAAGTAGGTAATCAGGAATATTATTACGAATCAGCTGAAAATGTTGAGGATTATGATGGTCCTGTAACTACAGTAATTGAGAACAATATTCTTTCTGGTAAAGGAACTTCAATCTATGGTATTGCAGCTATTGCTTCTAAATATATAAATATCACAGGAAACAATATAAATGTTTTAGGTGGAAATTATAGCTCAATAACTAATAATTCAGATATTATTGGAGTTGGAAATAATCCTATAGCTTTATGGGGAGATAGTAATGGTGTTTCTCAGTATATTAATATCACTAACAATAAATTCCAGACAAATAATGGTGTAATTATTGGTTATACTTTTGATAATCCTAATCTTGCCCCAAAAAATGTAACATATCTTGATAATTTACAAACATTTGTTATAGATGATGATTCCTACTCTAATTTCTTTGATGAAAATGGAAATTTCCTCGCTTACATTAATGTTACTGCAACTGACAGTGTGAGATTAGGTAATTTATCAAGGAAAAAACTCATCATTGATAGGAAATTAAATATATCATCTTTTGATGAAAATTCTAAATTTTCATTCAGCCAACTTATAATTGATGGTGAAGACGCATCAGGAACTACTATAAAAGGATTAAATGCTTTAAGTAATTCCTCGATATTTATTATTAGAGGTTCTCATGATACTATAATTGAAAATAATATTATAAACATTACAAGTAACAGTGTTGAAGGTGCCTATGAAACCATAAATGCAGTGTCTATTGAAAGTAATAATAACAAACTCATAAATAACAATATTATTATTCAGGGAATTCATCCTTCAGGATGGTATTATGGTATTTCAATTTCTGGTGAAAACAATCTGATATCTGGTAACAACATAAAAATCACATCTAATAACTGTGCTGAAGGTCTATATTTAACACATGTAATTAACAATACAGTTTCAAACAATACCATTAACTTAATAGCTAAAAATTTTGCATATGGAATACTTGTAGGAGATTCTTATAGTGCTAGTTTTGGAAACATTTCTGAAAACAATAGAATACTAAATAACAAGATTAATGCAAAGGCTAGTATGATTTATTTACTTAGATCTGACTTTGCTATAAATACCACCTTTAAAAACAACACATTGTATGGTGAAGGAGATGCAGTTTATGGTTATGCTGGAACTAGTTCTCAAAATGATACTATTGAAGGAAACACCATAACTATATCTGGTATTGATGTTAATAAAACTCCTGAAAATTATGATACAGCTGGTTCTGGTCATGCAGGCATATTCACTAAAGATAGTTTTTCACTTACTATTAAAAACAATAAAATAATTTCTACTTATAAAAAAGGTGGAGATTATGGAATTCGAATTATTAATAGTACTCAAGGATCTAAAAATATTATAGAAAATAATTATATATCTTCGGATAATGGTAAAAAATTAGGAACAAAAGCTATTTCTACTGATGGATCTTCTGATGTGATAGCTAGAAATACACCTATAGGAACTAGTATCAGTATAACAACAAAAACGATATATAAAGGTAAAAATGCAGTAATCACAGCCACTCTCAAAGATGCTAATGGGAAACTTTTAGCCAATAAGAAAGTTACATTAACAATAAATGGAAAAAAGTATTCAAAAAATACTAATTCCAAGGGTGTAGCTACATTCACAATTTCCTCTCTCAATGTTGGGAAAACAACTGCTAAAATAGCTTATTCTGGCAGTACAGAGTTTGCTTCATCTTCAAATAGTGCTATTCAAACTGTTAAAGGAATAGCTGATTTAGTGATCAAAAAGGTTAAAAAGTCAAGAAATGTCTACAAAATCATAATTACTAATAAAGGCTCAGCTAAATCCACAGCAACTAAATTAAAAGTATATTACAAAAAGAATAAATATAAAATAGTAAAGGTTAAAAGAATATCTGCAGGTAAATCTTTGACAGTAAAAGTGAGATTCTTTAAAAATCTAGCAAATAAAAAGTATACCAAAGTTGCCTATGTCAATTACAATAAAAAAGCACTGGAATCTAGTTACAAGAATAACAAGAAGGCATTTAAGATCTAAATATGTAAAATCATTTAGAGATAATTTATTTTATCTCTATTTTTTTAATATTGCTTTTTATTTTTTAAATTTCATAAAAATATTTATTTTTATTTTTTCATTTTTTAAATTTCATAAAAATATTTATCTATTTATTTTTATTTTTTATTTTTTAAATTTCATAAAAATATTTATCTATTTATTTTTATTTTTTATTTTTTAAATTTCATAAAAATATTTATCTATTTATTTTTATTTTTTATTTTTTAAATTTCACAAAAATATAGTAATGTTTATTAACCATATTTTAAATATAATTATAAATATCAAGTATCTTTGAATTTTTATAAAATATTATTTATAAATTTTATAAATATGGATGTATATTTTATTAATATGGTATATATGTAATTAAATTTATTAAAAGCGTATGTAATTAAATTTATTAAAAGTGTATGTGATTAAATTTATTAAAAGTGTATGTGATTAAATTTATTAAAAATCTATTTTAATATTTTTAGCTTTTAAAAAACGATTTTGAGGGAAAATATGAAAAAATCAAAAATTGTAATAGTCTTTGCTATTTTTTTAATGTTCATAGCTATTGGAACTGTGAATGCAACGGATAATCATCTTACTGATGATTCTGAGGATAATTTATCTATGGGTAATGTTAATTCTTTTGATTCTAATAATGGATCAAATATGGATCTGGGAACTTATAATTCTAACTCGACACACTCTTCTAATAATCCTACTGGACTTTCAAAAAGTGCTGCTGATATTCCAAATACTTATATAATAAATGATTCTACTTATTCTCAATATTTTAATAGCGATGGATCTATTAAGAATGGTGCTATTAAAAGTGGGGATATATTAGATATTCAAGGAACTTTAAACAATAAAAATTTCAAGGTATCAATTCCTTTAAATTTCATTAGTATATCTAATAATGGAAAATTAATCAATGGAACTATCACTATTTCAAGTTCTGGGTCTGGTTCCAATGTTACTGGATTGATTTTTGTTAATAGTAACAATGGAGGGCATGGTGTTCATTTAACTGGTACTGAAAATAATACAATTGAAAATTGTAGTTTCACTTTAAATGGTATTAATGCATATTCAATTCCTGTAGTAAAATCAAATTATAATCGCATTATTGGTAATACCATTATTCAAACTCCTAATACATCAGGTAGTGGTCAAGTTCACTCTCTTATTGTTTTAGGTGATTCTAATTATAACATCATAGAAAATAATACATTGACTTCTCAAGGTTCAAATGCTATTTATTTATGCCCAAATGCTTTTGCTGATTATTCTCCAAGTTATGGTTCTTCTAACTATAATAATATAACTAACAATACTATTTATGGAGTTTCTGGAGATTATTGTTGGGCTATTGCAATAAATGGGAATTATAATAATGTTAAATATAATACTATAAGGGCTGCTGAAAAGAGTATTTCTTCTTCAGGGAATCATAACAATATTACTAATAATAACTTACAAGCTCCAGGAGTAGCTATTACTGCCAGTGGTAATTATTATATAATAGCTAACAATTACATCAACCAAACTGGATCAAATGGAATAAATTTTGCTGGGAAAAATTCAAGTATAAGAGACAATACAATATTCACAACTAATGGTAATGGTATATATGTTACTAATGGTGACAGTATCAACATTACAGACAATTCTATTAATACTAAACTAGGAAATGGAATACTTGTTAGAGGTGAAAATAGTAATATATTAGTTAAAAATAATAATATAAATTCTATCAACAATACTTGTATAGTATTTGATAAGGAAAGTAGTACAAAATTCCCTAAAGATTCAACAATAGGTGGAAATACTCTTAACACAACTACAAAATATGTAGTAGATGTTAAAAATGCAGATAAATCTGTTCAACTTCTTAGAAATGATATTATTCAGGGATCTGGAATTTATTTAGGAGCTAATGGTGTGGAAGAGATTCCTTCACCTATTTTCAATGGAGAAACTCTCAATATAAATGATGCAAACTTTGATGACTTTTTTAATCCTGATGGGTCATTAAAGAGTAATGTTAACGATAATGATATATTAAATTTTTCAGGAAGCTTTTACAATCGAAACATGACTATTAATAGTGTGGTTAAATTAATAGGAAGTTCTGCCTACTTTTATAATACCACCATTATCATTACTAGCCCGGGAGCTAGAATTGAGAATTTAAATATAATAAATGCAAATCAATTAGGAATAATCATTGCAAATTCAAACAATGTTGAAATCAGGAATAATAATATAACTGTAAATCAAACAACTACAGCATATGGAATATATGTCTTTAAATCAGACAATGTCAAAATATTTTATAACACTATAACTGCTAAAGGAGACTTTTTAACATTTGGAATACTTCTTTATGGTTCTAATGATAATGTTATAACTGGAAATACTATAATAATTAATGGTACTGGTGTTTTATACAATTTATCAGAAACATGTATTGATGGAGGCATTTGTGTAGATGGTGGATTGCTTGATGGAGGGGCAGGGATAATCCCAGAGATTTATCAGACTTATGGAATTATTTTAATAGGATCTGATAACAATAAAATTTCTAACAACGTTATAAATGCTACTTCAGCCCTAAAAAATGCTTCAAATCCATTTACAGAAGGTACAAATTCTATCGTCGGAATAGACATTTATTATGATAGTCATAATAATGAAGTAATTGGTAATAATATTACTATAGAAGCTAATGATCCGTTTTTGTATGGTATGGGTGTTTTAGGATCTCCAACTGGTAGTAGTTCTAGTAGTGCTAAAAATAATACTTTTAAAAATAATATTATAGATATTTATGGTCCGTATTATGTTGCAGGATTTATTTCTGGGCAAAACAGTATTAATACAACAATAGCTAATAATAAATTTTCAGGTATTGGAGGAAATTATAGCTATGGCATAATACTTGAATCATCTGAGTTTAATATTGTAACTAATAATACAATTCTAATTTATGCAACATCTAACTATGGAATAGAAATGTATGGTTCCAATAATAATATAATCCATAATAATGAGATAAGAAGTGGAGGAAGTAATTGTTATGGAATTGCAGCATATAATTCTTCAAGAAATAACATAACTAGCAATATTATAACAGTTAGTGGCAATGCCTTAGAATATCCTGTTGAAGGGACACATAAAGATGTTATCCCTTACGGAAATGCTGGCATTCTCTTGATGGTTGATTCTAATAATAACAACATAGCTAATAATAGAATAACAAGTTCTGGTGAATATGCAATTAATGCATCTAATACTGCAAACAACAACATAACTAATAATTATTTAAATGCTACAAGCATTCCAGATAAGATTGTGGGGAAGACAGGAGCTGATTCTGTTTATGTAACTCCAAATAAAAACAATAATGTAGCAGATAATTATATTCATATATTTGATGGTGAATTCTCTGATAATATTCAAACTACAGTTAATGGAACTGTTAGACTAAATGTTTCTATTTCTAGTGAAACAGGAAATATCAGTGATTCAAAAGTGCAGTTTTATATTAAGTATGGTGGAGATTGGATACCTATAGGTTATGGAATTATTTCAAATGGATATGCATATTTAGACTGGAAAATATTCTCTAGTATGAAGGCTTCTACCTATGAAATTAGAGCAGTTTTTTCAAAGGATAATTTTGAAAATTACACTGTGGAATCTAGCTTAGATGTAAAAAAAGGATCTTTAATTGTAACAGTATTAAATAGTACTGGTATAGAAAAAGACAATGTTAAAGTATCTGCTAAGGTAACTGATATTCATGGTTCTCCTGTAGCAAATATTCTAGTTCAGTTTTTTGTCAATGGCTATGAAGTTGGTAGAATCATGACTAATTCTGAAGGAATAGCTACACTTATTTATAAAGAAGGCTGGGGTTATAAACCAGGAAAACAGAATGTAACTGCTTACGCATTAAGTTCTGATAATTATGATGGCGTTAGGGGCGAGGGAGGAGTTTTAACCCTCAAAGATAAAACTAATATTATAATATCTGCACCACCTATAAACTTAGGAAAATCTACTCTTATTAAAGTAACTTTAACAAGTAGTGCAGGTAAACCATTAGCTAGTAAAAAGGTATATATAATGTTTGGAAATTTGTTGATGTATCAAAGTACAACAGATTCTAAGGGTGTTGCAACCTTTAAAATTTCAGGATTGCCTAAGGGTAGACATAATTTTGTAGCTTATTTCCCAGATAATGACGATAGTTATGGAGAAACTATTGCCCAAGGAACTCAGATAGTGCAAGGAGGGGCTGATTTAATAATAACTACTGTTAAAAGATCAGGAAACAATTATAAAATCACCATTAAAAATCAAGGCACATCTATTTCTACAGCCACTAAACTTAAAATTGGATATGGTAAGAAATATAAAATAGTTAATGTTGGTGCCATAGAATCAGGTAAGTCTAAAATTATAACAGTAAAATTCTTTAAATATTCTCAACATAAGAAATTTACTAAGTATGCTGAGATAAATTATAATAAAGCTACATTTGAAACTAGCTATAAGAACAATAAAGTGTCATTTAAAGCTTCTAATTATCAAAGATTCAAAGCTAATTTAGCAGTCGGTAAAATAAGTCGTTCTGGTAATAAATACAATGTAATTATTAAAAATCAAGGAACAGCTAGCTCTGGTAAATTTAAAATCAAGGTTGGCTATGGTAAAAAGTATATGACTTTCACTGGTAATTCAATAGCTGCAGGTAAATCTGTGTTAGTATCTTTTAAATTCTTTAAATATTCTCAGCATAAGAATTTTGTTAAATATATTCAATTGAATTATAACAAAGCTATTGTTGAGTCTAATTATAAAAACAATTTAAAGAAATTTAAAGTTTAACTTTTATTTTACTTTTTAGTTTAATTTTTATTTTACTTTTTAGTTTAATTTTTATTTTACTTTTTAGTTTAATTTTTATTTTACTTTTTAGTTTAATTTTTATTTTACTTTTTAGTTTAATTGGAATAAAATTTCTAATTTTATTCTTATTCTTATCTATTTTTTAAATCCTTTTTTAACCATTATTTTCTTCTTTTTGCAGATATTTACATAGGTATATTACTAAACTATTTATATTTAGTAGATTTAGACAACTGGAATTATTATAAAGATAATCCAGAAGAGCTAAACGAACAATCAGTTACAAGAGTAACTAATAAATTAACATTAACAGATGTTAAACTTGAGATACTGGACTTTATTAAAAACCAACACCCAAAAAGCATAAGGGAATTAGCAAGGTTTTTAAATAAAGATGTTAAAATCATACACCCAAAAATTAAAGAGCTGGAGCAAGAAGGCTTAATAGAGCTTAAAACTGGTGATAAAAATAAAAAAAGGCCAGTTTTAAACTATGATAAAATAGAAATAGCTATTTAGTTATAAATAATATATGGGAGTGTCTCATAATTAGGATTTTTTAGAAATTTTCATGAAATTAATTTCCATATAAATCATTTTAAACATTAAACAATTGATATAATATGTATTTATAACTATAATAAAATAATTATTTTATTT
>NZ_LWMW01000110.1 GCF_001639285.1 Methanobrevibacter cuticularis
TTTTTACTATTTTATTTTAGAAATATTTTAATTTTTACCAAATTAATATTAATTATTTTTACTATTTTATTTTAGAAATATTTTAATTTTTACCAAATTAATATTAATTATTTTTACTATTTTATTTTAGAAATATTTTAATTTTTACCAAATTAATATTAATTATTTTTACTATTTTATTTCATAAATATTTTAATTTTCAGTAATTACTATTTCTATTTCCAATGATTCATCTTCTATTTTATTTTGTTTTTATGTATTTTAACATGCTTTTTATTTAATATACTTATGATTTATTTATTTTACTTTATTGTTATAATTGATACCTACTTATAATGTAATAATTTGCTATTCATCATTTCCTACTTCAATAACATCTAATTGAGTACAAATGGCTTTAACCCCCAATTTATCACTAACACTGGGCTTACTTCGCCCATCATCACTTGAAATCAGCTCTTTAATATATAAGCCTCCTTGTCCTTTAATAATCATTTCAAAAGATTTAGAGTTGATTAATTTGGTAGTTATTTCTTTAACTTCCCGAATTCTTATTTTATCTGCTCTTCTATGAACTACTCTCTGAGGGGTTTGCTGTTCAATGATTTTTAGTGATTGTAATTTTTTTAAGTCCTCCTTAAAGATATCTTTATCAGATTCAACTAATGCACGATAAACTTTAAATGTGTCTGGAGAAGAAACTTTAATTTCAGCCTTTCTATTTCTATGAGTGAATTTTAGATCATTGTATTCAGTTTTTCCTGAGGAATATTCATTGACTTCTTTAGCTATTCTTTTTAGATCTAATTCACGTATTTTAGGTTCTTTTATTTCTAAAACAAATGGTCTTCCACTGCCTAACATTCTCACATCTATATCTTCTCGTCCAGCACCATGAAATTTGGCTTCTCGTCCATTGGTGTGTTTCAAGACAACATCAGATATTAATTCTTCCACAGATTCTTTATACATTTTTCCAGTAAAATCACAAAATTTGCATCCTCTTCCTTTGCACTTTCGACAAGGCCATTTAGTCTGAGGAATTCCTCGAATTAATTTAAGATATCTTCCTTCAATAAATATTGGATTTATTTGAATTCTGATTTTAATTTCATCTGAGATTAGGAGGTTTCTTAAATCCACCATAATGACTATGTCTGGATTAGTGAATTCTACTTCTTTACCCAATTTATTTTCTAGTGTTTTTCCTATTTCTCGATTGATTTCTTTCTTTATATTTTCAACATCTAATTCTAAAGTTTCATTTAAGTTTTCATCTTTTTGAAGGATGTTTTTAGGTATTTTTGATCCTACTAAGAAATTATCAAATTTTAAATCTAAATAATCTATTTTTTCAGTAATTTTTTCCAATATGCTTTCATTGGATATTTTTTCATCGATTTTTAATAGAATATTCTCACAAACATCACATTTTGATTTTTCAGTATCATAATCTTTTATAGATAATGTATTACGAATAATTTTGCCTCTTTCTACATTATCATTCCCATCTAATACATCAGAAAATTTTCTTCCAAGACAATGATTACATATATGTTCATTGCTTAATTTTATTAGCTTTTTAGCTTTTATAGCTATTTTTTCATCCATGATACCATCTAGTTAAGTGTAAACATCTATAATCATCGAAATTAGAGTTGATTTTTTAAATAATAAAAATTTTAAAACTTTTAATGTGTAAGGTTGTTAATATATAAAATTGTCATATAAAAAGCTGTTATTATATATTTAATATAATTTTAATATGGTATTTGATTATGTTATAATGATTTTATTAATAATATTTTTTTAGTTTAAGCTTCTTAAGAATTATTATTAATTATTGGGGCCATTAATACTATTAATATTCATTTATTTCATGAATTGGCCCATAAGACGATTCATTGATCCTCCACCCATGTTACGTTTACCCATTCCTTTCATAGCTCTTTTAGTATTATTGTAATATTTTAGTAGTTCTTTTACATCTTCATTTCTTACTCCAGCACCTTTAGCTATTCTTATTACTCTAGATTGCTTAATTGCTTTTGGATTTTCCATTTCATATTTGCTCATAGAGGACATTATTATTTTATAGCCATTTATTTTGTCTTCCGTCATTTGAGAAGCTTCTTTTGGTATATTTCCACCTAATCCAGGAATCATATTCATTAGTTGTTTCATTGGGCCCATTTTATTCATCATATCGAACTGATTCTTCATATCTTTAAGAGTGAATTTACCACTTAGCATAGCATTCATTGTTTCATTAGCCAAGTCTTCATCGACAACTTCTTCAGCTTTTTCAATGAGGCTTTTAATGTCTCCCATACCTAATAATCGAGATATAAAACGTTCTGGATCAAAAATTTCAAAATCATCTAATCTTTCACCTGTTCCAATGAATTTAATTGGAGCACCTATTTCAGCAACTGCTGATAATGCTCCTCCTCCTTTAGCTGAACCATCTAATTTTGTTATGATGATAGATCCTACATTTGTAGCATTGGAAAAAGCTTTAGCTTGTTCACTAGCTTGCTGTCCTATTGTACCATCAATAACTAACATGGATTCATTGGGATTAATGACCTCTGAAAGTGTTTCCATTTCATTAAGTAAATCCTTTTCTTCTTTATGTCTACCTGCAGTATCGAATATGATAATTTTCTTACTTTTAAATGTTTTAAGACCTTTTTTAGCTAAATCTACAGCATCTTTATTGTCAGGATCTCCATATAGTTGAATTTGCATTTCTTCAGTTAATTGTTTCAATTGTTCATAGGCAGCAGGCCTCCAAGTATCAGTACAAACAACAGCTGGACTAAATCCTTTTTTCTGAAGAAATCTACAAACTTTTCCTATTGTGGTTGTTTTACCACTACCTTGTAATCCTAAAAACATAATTTTGTATGGCTTATCAGTTATTTCTAATTCATGAGGTTCTTTACCTAATAAATTAACCATTTCATCATATACAATAGTTATAACATGTTCTCGAGGAGTTATACCTTTTGGAGGCTTTTCATTTAAAGATCTATCCTCAATTCGTTTTGATAATTTTAAAACTAAATTTATATTAACATCAGATTGAATTAAAGCTCTTTGTATGTCTTTAACAACTTCTTTAATAGTTTTTTCATCTATTATAGTCATACCAGCTAATTTTTTCATAGTATTAGTAAGACTTTTTCCTAAATTCCCTAACATTTAATCACCATGATTAATTGATAATTATTTCTATTTTTAATGCGTAATTAGAATATTTTATAATATTGTAATGTCATTATAATATTATTTTTATAATAATTATTTTTTAAATTAATTTTATTCTAAATTAATTTTTATATATTATAATTTATTTTAAAAATATTTCCTAAATTAATTTTATTCTAAATTAATTTTTATATATTATAATTTATTTTAAAAATATTTCCTAAAATAATTTTATTCTAAATTAATTTTATAATTAATTTATTTAAAAATCATAATTTTTTAAAATATGACTGAGCATTATTTTATAAGTAATTTACTTAAATTTACTTAAATTTTATTTTAATTAGAAATCGAATTAAAAATCATAATTCTATTTTTTATTAAATTAATTCTATATTTTTGAAAATTGTATTCATGATAATTATATTGTATATTATGTTATAATAATTTAATCTATTAAGTATTAATTAATTATAATTTATTTATCAATTAGATATTTATTTATAAAAATAGATATTGAATTTTATCAAAAAAATTCATCATAAATAAAATTGATAATATAAATAGCTAATTGACTGGTAGTTGATAATGTCTTATTAATATAACTAATATTTAAAAATTAAAAATAATAAAATTTATTATCTATTATAATAAATAATATATTAAAATATTAATATATTGGTTGATTAAATTGATTAATAGTAATTACTAGGCAAAAATATGTTAGAAAACTTAAAGAAATCTCTAGAAGAATCTCCAATTGTCAAAAAAGGAGACTATGATTATTTTGTTCATCCTGTAACCGATGGAATTCCTGCAATGCATCCTGAAGTCTTAAAGGAAATAGTTGATGTAATAAAAAACAAAGTTGATTTAAGTGATATTGATAAAATAGTTTGCGTAGAAGCTATGGGAATACATTTAGCCACGGCTTTATCGATTGAAACAGAAATCCCTTTTGTAGTGATTAGAAAAAGAGAATATGGACTCCTAGGGGAAGTTCCAGTGTTTCAAAAAACTGGATACAGTGAACAAAATCTTTATATCAATTTTTTAAATCCTTCTGAGAAGATTATCATCATTGATGATGTTGTTAGCACTGGAGGAACTCTAATAGCAATTATTAAAGCATTAAAAACTATCGGTGTTGATATTAAAGATGTTATAGCTATTGTTGAAAAATATGATGGAAAAGAGCTAGTTGAAAAAGAAACTGGAATAAAAGTTTTGACATTAGCTAAATTAGATATCATTGATAGCAAGGCCGTTGTTGAATTAACAATTGAAGAATAAGCGGAGAATAGCTAGTTTCTTATATAATTTATTACATTTTTATTATACAGTTGTTATATGTCTGATTTTATAATAGCTATTCTAACTTGTTTTTATTATTTGTATTGTTATTTGCATTATTTTTCAAGATTAAATTATTTTACTTAGGGGTTTATGAAGTGTCACTTTATGATATGGATCTAAAAAGAGTTATAAAAAAAATTAAGAAGGTAAATGCTAAAACTGTAGGACTTCAGTTTCCAGAAGGTTTGAAGACACAAGCAATAACAGTAGCACGTGCAATTCAGAAGGAAACTGAGGTAAATGTCATAATTTCTGGAGATCCTTGTTTTGGAGCATGTGATGTTAGTGATATGAGGATGAATGGAGGGATTGATTTAATTGTCCATTATGCTCATACTCCTTTGCCAATAAAATATGATGTCCCTACTCTTTTCATTGAGGCTTATTCGAAAGTTAAAGTTGAAGAGACATTAAATAATGCTCTTGAATATCTAAAAGATTATTCAAAAATAGCTTTAGCTACTACAACTCAACACCTTCATCTTCTTGATGAAATAAAAGATCATTTAGAAGATAATGGAAAAGAAATTGTTTTAGGCTCATCAAAGAGTACAAAAAGGGGTCAGGTTCTTGGTTGCAATTTTTCTTCTATAAAGAATCTCGATGCTGAGGCATATTTATTTATTGGAAGTGGAAACTTTCATCCATTAGGAATACATCTTTTTACTAATGCTCCAGTTATATCTGCAGATCCTTATAGTGGTGAAGCAAGAGATATCTCTGATTTTGCTGATAAAATTCTTAGAATACGTTTTGCTAGAATATTAAAAGCTAAAGAAGCAAAAAAATGGGGAATTTTAATCTCTTCTAAAGAAGGTCAGCATAGGATTGAATTAGCCAAAGAGATAAAAAAGACCTTAGAAGATGATGGAATGGAAGGATTTTTGATATTACTTGATAATATAAATCCTGATGCACTTCTACCTTATATGGATTTAGAAGCCTTTGTGGTAACAGCATGTCCAAGAATAGCTATTGATGACTCTCAGATGTATAAAAAACCAATTATCACTCCTCAAGAGCTTGAAATTGTTTTAAACAAAAGAGATTGGGAAAGTTATCAATTGGATGAAATATTATTTCATGAAAAGAATAAATATTAGTTAAATAGCTATTAAATATATTTATTAAAAAGAACTATTGCTTATAAAAATGATTCTTAGTCCTCAAAATTATATTATTAAATATTAAATAGGTACTTAATAGATACTTAATAAATACTTAATAGATATTAAATAGATACTTAATATATACTAAATAGATACTTAATAATCATATTATTAAATAGATAATTAAAAATTATATTAATTAATAGATAACTAAAATTAAATAAACAGATAATAACTATGATTATAATAAAATTAATGATATGATGAATTATAAAAATATACCAGTACTATTATAACAAATTATAAAATATGAGATTATATATATAATGAAAATCATAATTTATTACTTGCTTATATAAATTTAATTTGTAATTTTTAATAGTTATTTTTTATTTGACATAATAGCTATTAGATATCAATTAATTTTTTAAATATCTTATTTTTAGAGAATAGCTAATAAGCGCAACAGAGGTACAAACATGAAAGTTAAATCTGGAGATTTTGTAATGCCTGGGGATGTTCTTGGGGTCAGTGAACAATTTTTGCCTGATGAATGGACATATGATGATGAAGGTTATATAAAATCTGCAATTATAGGAAATGTTTCTATTAATAATTCAAATAAGAAGATTTCAGTTGTCCCATCTAGAGGTAATCCTAATGTATTACATTTAGGCGATATAGTTTATGGTCAAATAACTGATGTTCGTGGCCAAAGGGCTTTAATCGACGTTCAAGGAATGAAAGATAATGATAGGCAACTTGCTCTTCCGTATATGGCCGCAATTCACATATCTCAAGTTAAAAAAGGATATCTTGAAAAATTAACAGATGCCTTTAGAATTGGGGATGTGATTGAAGCTAAAGTATCTAGAATTATGGGAGATAATTTGGATTTAAACACTTCTGATAAAGAAAGTGGTGTTGTGAAGGCTATGTGTACTAGATGTCGCGCTTTTATGATACCAACAGAGAAAAGAGATGAACTTTATTGTGAAGTTTGTGATAGGAAAGAAAGAAGAAAGGTTTCTTCTGAATATGATTATTAAAATATTCTGAATATGATTATTAAAATATTCTAAATTTATTATGATCATATTTTTAATAACCAATAAACTAATTTATTAATAATCAAGTAATTAAATAGCTTAGCATTACTGACTGATTAAATAAATAAAATTTTATTGCAACTTATTACTCTTTAAAATATTACTTAAATTTACTAACATTTGTTAATGGAATGATAATATGGACGATATTGAAATTTTAACTAATACTAAATTAGAACTTGAAATAATAGCTCATGGTGAAAGCCATACTGTTTGTAATGCTTTAAGAAAGTTCTTAATGGAAGATGAAGATATTGACTACGCAGTTTATGGAATTGATCACCCTATTGTAGGTGAACCAAAAGTAACGATTAAAGTCAAAAGAACTAAAGATCCTAAAAAAGCACTTTTAAAAGCTGCTACTAAATTAAAAAATGATTCTCAAGAATTTAAGAAACTTGTAGAATCTTTATAATTCTTAAAATTAAATAAACAATAACATTAATTTTTTAGCTAAATTTAATTAAATAGCTAAATAATTAACAAATTAAAATATCAATAAATTTTTGATACATAATTTTATTATTGATTTATTTGATTCATAATCTGTTTTTACAATATTTTTATTTTTATAGTCATTTTCATCGCTGTGATACATTGATTGAATATAAAAAACCTTCTTTAACTGTTGATATAGTAATTTTTAATAAAAAAAATGAATTTCTTCTAGTTAAAAGGAAAAATGAGCCTTTTAAAGATTATTGGGTCATTCCTGGAGGTTTTGTGGATTATGGTGAAACTACAGATAATGCAGCTATTAGGGAAGCTAAAGAAGAGACAGGGATTGATATTACCATTGATAAGCTATTTGGAGTGTATTCTGATCCTAATAGAGATCCAAGAGGCCATACAATAACTATAGTTTATTTAGCTATTGGAAATATAGAAGATGCAAAAGCAGGTAGTGATGCTGCTAAAGCAAAAATACATTCTTGGAATGATCTTTCTTCATTAGAACTTGGTTTTGATCATAAAAAGATATTAGATGATGTATTGAATAGCCTTTCTAAAGATAAAATATGTTGATATATTGAAAATAATTATGATTCAAATTTTAGATTAAAAGGCATCTCATTTAAAAGGCATCTTATTTAAAATATATCTCATTTAAAAGTTATCTCATTTAAATAGCTATTATGTTTAAGAAATAATAAAATAAACAAATAAATTAAATATAATTAATAGTTACTATTAAGAATTTACTTAATGTTTATTAACTATTGTTTACTAATTAAGAATTTACTTAATGTTTATTAATATTATTCAGTAATTGAAAATCATTTTTTTTTAGAAATTAAAAATAATATTAAAATTATATTAAAAATTATTATAAAGTTAGTTTATATCTGGTGTGGAGGAATATTATGGAATTTTGTCCTAAATGTGGAGCTATGATGCTCCCACAGGGTGATAAATTTAAATGTAAATGTGGACATAGTCAAAACTTAACAAAAAACGATGTTGATCAATATGAAATTAGTGAAAAGGTTGATGCAAAAGACACCGTTATAATGAAAGGGGAAGACATAGATACTCTACCAACAACTAAAGCTATCTGCTCTAAATGTGGGCATGAAAGAGCTTATTGGTGGTTACAGCAAACAAGAAGTGCAGATGAAGCTGAAACTAGATTTTTAAGATGTATGAAATGTAAACATACTTGGAGAGAATATGACTAATAATTCTTATGAGTTATTTAGTTAACCATGTACTATTTATTTATATATTTTAATAACTAATTTAATTATTATATAAACAATTTAATAATTGAATTGGAAATAATTGAAATTAAGAAATATGCTTAAAATTAAGAAATATACTAAAAATATATTAAGAATATGCTTAAAAATAGAGAGTAGCTTAACTCTACAAAAATAGTATTAGTGGTAACTATATAAAAAATATTACTTTAATTTAACTCTACAAAAATAGTATTAGTGTAACTATATAAAAAATATTACTTTAATTTTTATTTAATTAATATTTTCGAATTTAATAGTGTTCAAGATGGTTAATAAAATTATTTTTGTTTTAATAATAATGAATAATTGATTTGAATGAACTATGAAATTTAATTTATTCTTATAATTATCATTATTCTAGCATACTTTTTTGCCTCAATTATTTAACTAAAAACAAGAGGAACTTTAATGAATGGCTCTGATAGATCTTCGGAAGAGGAAAATTTTGATACTAAACTTAAGGATGATGATTCAGCTACTGATAATTATGAAAAATCTGAATCAAAAGATGAATTAGATGAAGAGTTAGAATTTTCTTCTAAAGCTAAAGAAATTATAGACGAGGATTCTAAGAGAAAATTTCCTATTTTATCCATAATTGCAATAGCTATTGGAATAGTAATTATTATAATTGGCATTACTACATTTTTAAGTATTTCTGATAGAATAGCTGATAATGTTATTTTTGGTGAAGGAGCAGTAACTGGCGTCTTTGCAATATTTGTTGGAGTTTTATTCTTAGGGATAGGAATTCTCAGTATTATCTCAACTGATAGTATTTTTGGAAACACATTTGATAAAATTAAAGATTTAGAATTGTTGGATGAAGAAGATTTTATTGAGAAAGAAAAAATATCTGAAGAAGAAAGATCTAATCAAGACTATAATGATAGTGAACTGGATATTATTGAAGAGTCAAATGGTGATATGGAAGACTTAAAACTGTCACACGACTCAGATAAGATTCTTCTGGATGAAGAAGAATATATCGATTCTGAAGATAAAATGAATGAAAACAATGAAGTCATTTCTAGCAAATTAAATGATACCAAACAGACATTTTTAAACACCAACAGCAAGATTAAAGATGATAACACGCCAAAAAATTCAGATAATAATGACATTGCTGAGTTAGATGATTTAAAAAAATCTAATGAATCTAATATTTTTGATAAAATTTTGGAAAAGAAATCTAAAATTTTAAAGAAGGAGTCTAAAGAAAAGAAGCAACAACAAAAGACCCTTTTTGATTAAATGACTTTTGCTACTGTTAATAGATGAAATTGAATTTTAAAGTATTAAAGATACATAAATTTATTTATATGTTGGGTTTTAATTATTTTTAAAGTATTAAAGATACATAAATTTATTTATATGTTGGGTTTTAATTATTTTTAAAGTATTAAAGATACATAAATTTATTTATATGTTGGTTTTAAATTATCTTTAAAATATTAAACATATATAATATAAATATGATGAAGGACTATTTTATACATATATTGTATGATGATAATTTATAAAGTAACAAATATCTTAGTGATTAGGGATTAAAAGGACTTAATCAAGATTAAAGATTGTTTATTATAATTGATATCAATTAATATAATTCAAATGCTTAAATTTAATTATAGAGAGGATTTAAAATGTTTAAAGCTGAATTAAGTGATCCTAATATTCTAAAAACAAGTTTCGATGCTATTTCATCAATTGTTGATGAAGTACAAATCCAAACTGACAGTGAAGGCATAAGATTAGATGCCTTAGATCGTAGTCACATTACATTTGTGCATTTAGAGTTAAATGCAGGTTTATTCGATGAATATGTCTGTGATGAACCAGAAAAAATCAATATTGATACTGATGAACTTGTTAAAGTTTTAAAACGATCCAAAAGTGACGATCGTGTTATAATGTCTCTTAGTGAAGGAAATCTTATTATAACCTTTGAAGGAGAAGCCAAAAGGACTTTTAAAATTAGGCTTATAGATATTGAAAATGAATCTCCTTCTCCTCCTGAATTGGATCATCCTACCAAGCTTGAAATTCCTTTTGCTCTTTTAAAGGATTCTATAGCTGATATTGATATATTTTCTGATAAAATTGCACTTATGGTAGATAAAGAATATTTCAAAGCCTCAGCTGAAGGAGAATTTGGGGATGCTAATATCGAATATCTTCATGGTGAAAAAATAGATTCTGAAGCTAAATCAGTATTTTCCCTCGAAAAAATTAGGGAAATGTTAAAAGCAGATAAATTTTCTGATATAGCTACTATTAAACTAGGAGATGACATGCCCCTTGATCTTAAACTTAAAATGGTTTCTGATGAAGGAGAACTTAGCTTTTTACTTGCTCCAAGAATAGAAGCTGAAGAATAATTTATTTTTCTTCTTTTATTCTATCTATTTTTATATTTCTTTTTAATATTCATAAGATCTAATTAGCTATTTAGGAGCTAAATTAGATTCTAAATTTTAAGATTTTATTGTACTCATACTAATTAAATATAACTTAAGAGATGATTATCTTTGGATGATGAATTTTACAAATTTTTACGTGAAATACAGAAAAAAGAACGTGCAAATAGTTCATTAGCTAGAGTGGGAACTGATTTTCATAGAAGGACCTATAGATACATTGAGGAAGTTAGATCTGTAGCTGAAAATGATATTTTTTCTAGTGAAAATGATTTATTAAAAAATATTCAGAGGGTAGCTACTGAAATTACTGAGTTACGAGAACATAAAATAGCTGATGCTGCAGTAATGAATATACATCGCTCCTATCGTTTATTTAAGGGGAAACCTAAATTTGACCTTCTTGATACCACTCCTTTAAATCTTACAGGGGAAGAGGAGAAGCTCTATTTTTCTTTCATTGACATGCTAAAAAATCATAGAAGGGGTATATCATTCGATGAACTCACTTCAATTGAAGATGATGAAAATTTATCTTCTTTAGGAGATAATATAAGAGATACATCTCTAACAAAGGAAAATATTGATGGAGATGAAGTTTTAACTGAATTAAATAAAATTAAAAAAGCTAAAGTCATTGAAAATGAAACTTATGAAAATATAGATAAACAGATTAATAAGTCTAAATACAAAAAAATAGAATCAAAATCAGTGACTAGTTCAAAACAACCACAAGAGCCAAAACAAGCGATCAAGGCAAGCCAATCAAAAAAATCAAATTCAATATCTAATTCAGCAGATTTGAACCAATCAAAAGAATCAAATTCAATATCTAATTCGACAGATTTGAATCAATCAAAAGAATCAAAGTCAGTATCTAATTCGGCAGATTTGAATCAATCAAAAGAATCAAAATCTTCAACTGGAATAGAAAAGTCAAATTTTTCAAATTCAAAAAAACTAGACGAACCAATAAAATCAATAGAAAAAATTAGCTCATCAGAATCAGCAGATTCTCTAAATTTAAAATCTGATAATACCTCGAAAAAAAATGAAATAGCTAAAGCTAATAATTTGAAAAATCCTGTTGAAAAAAGTCATGATTTAACTAAGCCACAATCTGAACCAAAGGAATCTAAAGAATCTAAGCCTTTTAATATAATAGGAAATGAAGATGATCAGTTTGTCAATATTGAAGAGTTAGATTCAGATCATGAAATGGATAACATTTCTACCATGGATAAATCTAAAGAAACAAAATCTAAATCTGATAAAATAGTTAATGTCATGGTTCTCATCTTTTCTGAAATTAATTCAATCATAGGTGTTGATAAGAAAGCTTATGGTCCATTTCAGCCACAAGACATTGTAATAATGCCAGATATCAATGCTGAGATATTGATTAAAAACAGAAGTGGAAGATTGATTAATCTTTATAGAAAATAGTATACATTGTTATTGATCTTATTTTGTAAATTATTCTTCAATGGAATTGTATCAATTTTGTAAATTATTCTTTATTAAGTGTATTATTTTTGTAAAATACTCTTTAATGAAATATATCAACTTTCTAAAATTGATTCTTATGAAGTATATCATTTATAATGGTGTAATTTTAAATCAATAGTATATTTTTATTAAAAATTAATTAATAATATTTTGAAAATTATTTTTCCATTAAATATAATATAGTCGAAAACCGATTTTTTGGCAATATTAATAAATTCCAAATAGCTTATTTTATTCTTTTTTGTTGAAAATAAAGACATAGTAGCTAAATAAAAAAATATAATTATTGCCAAAAATTTCGTACTTGACTATAATGGACAAATATCTTTTTCATATAATTCTAACTTTAATATAATAGATGAAAATAATGAAGGATATATTGTTAGATTAGGTGATATGAACTATACAGGAGTTATTATTGCAGTAACTAAATGCAATAACAATAATTTGTCTCTGATGGAATTAAAGACAATAACTGAAAATGATTTAATATCTAATGGAATAAATATTTTATCATCTGATATATATAGTACTAATTCAAGACAAGTTCTAAAATTATCTTATATTTTTAATCACGAAGGCATAGATATTATAAGAGAAAGTATTAATTTTATTGAAGGTCACGAAGTTTTTATTATAGAATTTAGCAATGTCAAAGATGACAATCATGGCAATCCTGCTGATTTCAATTTAGTAATTAATAGCTTTGAAATTGAAAGTTTTTCAGGAAATAGAACAATCAGCTATAATATGATGAATGAGAAATATATTGATGGTACTTATAAAGTAGGTATAGATTTACCTGTTGGAGAATATAAATTCACTCAAAATAATGATAATTTTGGTTCTATAGAGAGAGCTAGAGATTCTTCAATGGAAATTAGTAGTGTAATAGCTATGGATATGACACATAATAATGGTGAAACTAGATATGTCACAGTTAAAGAAGGAGAATATATTAAAATAATAGGTGGGGAGCTAATAAAAATATGATTTAGTTAATAAAGATTTTTTCTATTTTTCCTGACCTTAGTAACTTTTTCTTTATCTCGTTCTTAGTTTTTTGCTTTGTTTCTTTTCTCTTTTCCCTCGGCATTAGTAACAATTTTTTTCTTAGTTTCTTTCTTTCAGTCTTTCATGTATCTTCTTCATGAATTTCTTTTAATAATTATGACTGCAACTAATAAAGAAAGAAAGACCTTAATAAACAACTAGTTTTTAACTATCAACTTCATTATATGATAGCTACTTTTCATTATTTTAATAGATATTTTTTGAATTTTTATTTTTTTGTAAAATGTTCCTAAAACTATAATATAGGAACAAAATTATCCTCATTTAATACACTTTTTATAAATTATAGTGTGAATATTAGATTTTATGCTCCTAAATAAAAATATTTATATAGCATTAGGAGCAATATTAAAATAGAATTTCAAAAAATCTTTCAAAAAATCTTACAAAAAATAGGAACAAAAAATATGATAGATCTAAAAAAAGAAGAAATTTCATTATTCCTACAAAAAGTAAAAGACGATAAAAAACACTTTAACAAATATCTTTTTTACAAACTTCAGTATTTTTATGGTAGAAGAAGCCAAGAAATAGCTGTATTAAAAATAAATGATATAAATTTTGATAAAAGGGAAATAACTTTTGATTTAGCTAAGAAAAAACAAGATACCAAACTAACTCTGATTTTACCTGATGATTTAGCTAAAGAAATAAGACAACAGTTTGAAAATACTGAATCCCATGAGGATTATATTTTTGTTGAAAATGAATTAAAAATTGATGGTTTTAAGCGAAATATGAGGACTTTTTTAGAACGCAATAGTAATAAGATTATAAATGAAGTAACAGGCAAAAATTTAACTCTAAACACACATGACTTTAGACGACTAAGAGGACAACATTTATATTTAGCAGGAAATGACCTAGAAATAATTCAAAGTTTATATGCTCATAACTCATTAGACCAAACAATAGAGTACTTACAAATCAAAGAAATTGAAGTAAATAAAATGTTACTAGCAGATATAAGTTAAATATATAAAAATAAGAAGTAAGCTAACTAATAGCCAGCTATAAGGACAGGTATATTCTCATTAGTTAATGTATACTATTTAGATAGCTTATTTTATTGTTTTCTTTTTTCTTTTTGGAATTTAATAGCCATTTCATTGATTTCATCAATAGTTTTTCCTTTCCATAAATTTCTTTGCCATTCTGTGTAGTCAAACTTATCTCTTTTAACGAAGTCTATAAATCTTTCTGCATCGACAAGACCTAATTTTTCTACTAATACATTCATAGCTTCCAATCTTAAAACAGTTTCGGATTTCAACTTAATTCCTCCAGACGAACGAAATCAATTGGATTAATAATCTTAATTTCATCAATATTCTTTTTAATTAATTTATAATCAGTTGTTATGAAGTAAAAACATTCACTTATTATAGCACATGATATGTATAGCATCTTTTTGTTTAATACCCATTTTTTCAAGTTCTTTTGCTTTTTTTGTTATTTTATCAGAGTAATCACAGAAATAAACTGCAATTTTTTCCCATTTCTGGATGTAATTCTTTTTTTCTTCATATGGGTTGCAATGGTTTTCAAAATCAAGAATATATGACCAAACTAAATCATATTCTCCTTGACGAATCTTTTCTTGAATAAGTAGTTTTGAAAGGGATTCTAATTTTATATTCATCAAACTTTTATCATCAAAAGGTCTGTTATAACAACATGTGTCTAAATATATTCTCATTTAAATCTCCTTTCATTATAATAATTAATAATAAATATCTTTTTTTATTTAGTATTTTATTATATTAATTATAAATTTTCTTATAGATGCTAATCCAATATTTTTAAAATTCAAATAGTATAATTCATGATAAAACAGAAGTATATATGTTCTAATTCAGTTGATTATATTTATTTTTTATGATTTATAAATTTATATGATATGTTATAATTATTATTCTTGAAAAGGTAATGTTTATTAATCATGTTTTACTAAATTTTAATTATACTAAATAATCAAGAGAATTGATTCTGATTTTTATGTAATACAATATGCCTAAAAACATATCAAAATCAATGAAAATGAATGATAAATATGATTTTATGGGATTATTAATAGAGAACTTAAAAAAGATAAGATATTGAAATACTATCAATAAATATAAAGTTTTAAATATTCTTTTTTTCTTAAATAATAATAAGAACTTTTGAAATTAGTATATATATTTCTAACAATAAAATTTAAATATAGAAGAAAATCATATATTAGTAATATATCTATTTATTTAATGAAAAGGTTATTATCCACTTTTTTATAATGCTTTGAATTTGTTTTCATCGTGTTTATTGGGCTTAGGTTTTAGTATTTAATATTTTAACACTAAATCTTACTTTGGAATTAATAGGACATAGTCTTAACAATATTATTTTAAGATACTAAGTATTCAACTTACTGTTGTTTTATTATTAGATAGATTTATGACGATTATCAATTCATACTATGGAGATATGAATTTAACATAAAATAGGTGATTATATGAAAATTCCTAAAGAAAAAAGAACATACTGTCCAAAATGTAAAACTCACACTGTTCATGAAGTACTTGTAGCTAAAAAAAGAAAGGCTAGTGAATTAAAATGGGGACAAAGACAATTTAGAAGAGTAACTGCAGGTTATAGGGGTTATCCAAGACCATTGCCTGGTGGTAATAAACCTGTTAAAAAATTAGATTTAAGATATAAGTGTAAAACCTGTGGTAAATCACGTGTAGCTTCTTCTTTCAGAACAGGTAAACCAGAATTTGTAGCTAAATGAGTAAATTATTTGTTAACTTTGATAACTAACTTTAATAGCTATTATTTTATTAGCTATTAATCTTACTAATTATTTATTTTAATAATTATTATTTTTACTAGCTATTATTAATTGTTATCCTTAATTGTTATGCTAATAGTTGATTGTATTGTTATGCTAATAGCTTAATAGCTTATTATAAAATTTTATTGTATTTAATGGTGATTAGATGTCTAGTGATAGAAGAGGAAATTTTTTAAAAGTAAAATGCTTAGACTGTGATAATGAGCAAGTAGTCTTTGATAGAGCATCTTCCAATGTTCAATGTATTATTTGTGGTAAAACACTTGTAAAACCTCTTGGAGGAAAAGCTAAAATAACTGCTCATATTGATGAAGTATTGAAATAAGTTAGTAGCTATTATTACATTAGCTATTTATTAATTTATTTAAAATATTTTAGGCATGTTTTTATATTTAATATTTTATTTTAAAGTAAAGAATCTATAATAAAATTAATTATATAATTCTTTAAAACTATTTTTATTTATTTTTAGGTGTTTTAATGGTAAGAAAAAATCAAGAATGGCCAAATGAAGGAGAATTAATAGTTGCAACTGTTTACAAAGTCCTTAATTATGGTGCATTCGCAAACTTAGAAGAATATGCTGGAAAAGAAGCTTTTATTCATATTTCTGAAGTATCTTCTGGTTGGGTTAAAAATATTCGTGACCATGTAAGGGAAAATCAAAAGATCGTAGCTCGTGTTTTAAGAGTTAATCCAAGAAAAGGGCATGTTGATGCTTCTTTGAAAAGAATAAGAGAAGATCAAAGAACTAAAAAGATCCAGCAATGGAAAGTTGAACAAAAAGCTGAGAAATTCTTAGAATTAGCTGCTAAATCTCTAGACAAAGATCTAGACACTGCTTATAAAGAAGTAGGTTATGAACTTATGGATAAGTTTGGTGATATTTATGGAGCTTTCGAAAGTTCAGCTGAAGAAGGAGCTTCTGTTCTTATTGAGGAAGGAATCGATGAAAACTGGGCAGAAACAATAGCTGAAATAGCTAAAAAGAATATAACTCCTCCTGAAGTCCACATTACTGGATATGTAGATATTCAAACATATGCTAATAATGGTGTTGATATAGTTAAGGAAGCACTTAAAGCAGCTGAAGATGAAGATGTTGAAGTTCAATGTGTAGGTGCTCCTCGATATAGAATAACTGTCAAATCTTCTGATTATATTCAAGCAGAAAAAGAGTTAAAATCAGCAGCAGAACGATGTATTAAAATCATCGAAGATTCTCAGGGAAATGGCACATTTTTACGTGAATTAGAATAAGAACGTTTTTAGAGGAAATAAAGATGTTCATTATTTTCCTTGATTAATTTTTTGATTAAATGAAAATACAGTATTTTCTTTGATTGATTTTTCGAGTAATTGAAAATGTTTTATCATGAAAATGCTGTTTTTGATTGATTTTTCTGATTAAATGAGAATGATGACATTGTTTTATTTGATTGATTTTTCTGATTAAATGAGAATGATGACATTGTTTTATTTGATTGAAATTTGTGATTAAATGAGAATGATGGCATTGTTTTATTTGATTGAAATTTGTGATTAAATGAGAATGATGGCATTGTTTTATTTTATTGGAATTTGTGATTAAATGAGAATGATGGCATTGTTTTATTTTATTGGAATTTGTGATTAAATGAGAATGATGGCATTGTTTTATTTTATTGGAATTTGTGATTAAATGAGAATGAAAATGCATAAATGTAATTCTTGTAATATTTATACAATTAAAGACATTTGTCCTGATTGTGGAGGTAAACTAAATGTTATTTATCCTCCTAAATATTCTATTGAAGACAAATATGGAAAATATCGTCGTAAATTAAAAAAAGAGGTTTTACAAGAAAAACTTCTTAATAACAATAATAAACTCTAATTTTTAGAAGGGGATTAACATGAAAACTACTCATATTAATGTATTAGAAGAAATTACTTTAAATAATCCTATTTTTATTGAAGCTCTCCCTGGTATAGGCCATGTAGGTAAATTAGCAGCTGATCACATGATTGATGAACTAGGGGCTACAAAATTTGCAGAATTATATTCTCCCTTTTTTCCTCCACAAGTTTTTGTGAATGAGGATGGAACTGTAGAAAACATGATTAATGAATTCTATTATTTAAGAGCCAATGGTGAAAATAATAGGGATTATATAATTCTTGTGGGTAATACTCAAGGATTATCTCCTGAAGGTCAGTACGAGCTTTGTGGCATCATATTAGACTTTGTTGAAAGTTATGGTGTTAAAGAAATGTACACCTTAGGTGGATTAGCCACTGGGCATGCTATTGAAAAAACACGTGTTTTTGGAGCAGCTACTGACATTGAATTCATTGAATTTTTAAAAGAAGCTGAAATTGAAATAAGGTCTGCAGATGGTGGGATCGTTGGAGCTTCTGGACTACTTTTAGGCTTAGGAAAACTTAGAAGCATCAAAGGATCTTGTTTAATGGGTGAAACACCAGGTTATTTCATAGATGCTGAAGCTGCTGAAGCTATTTTAGAAAAATTAGCTATTCTTCTTAATATAGAAATTAACACAGATAAATTAGAGGAAAGAGCTGAAGAAACAAGAAAAATGATATCCAAAGCCCAACAAATGGAACAAGAAATGATGAATAAGACTGTAGGCTCTGGTGAAGATGATTTAAGATACATTGGATAATTATCGCTTATTTTTAACACGGTCTTATTATTTCCTTTTTATTTTTCTTAGACTATCTTTTTCTTATTTTTTTACTAATTAGATGCATTATCAAAGTTTTTTACTAAAGAAATCTGATTTTTTGTCACGACTCAATTATTTAAATTCATTTTTTATTTTCATTTTAATAAATATTTTTAATAATGATCATCTATTCATGATACATTTTTAGAAAAATATTATTGTATATCATTAATATTAAAAATAACTAGTTTTTCGTAATAATTCATTTTCTGTAAATTCAAACTAAAATGATGAATATATTTTATTTGATATATCATTTAATATAAAAAACTATATTTTGTATTAATGAAATACTATATTTGATAATATATTTATGAGGAATGAAAATGATATTGGTATTAGCTAAAATAGCTGTTAAAAAAGGAAAAAGTAATGAATTATTGGATATATCAAAAGCATTAATAAGGAAATCTAGAATTGAAGATGGGTGTATTAGTTATAATTTGTATTCTGATGTTGAGAATGAGGATTTATTTGTTATGGTTGAGTATTGGCAGGATGAGAAAGCTTTAAATGAACATTTTGAAACTATCCATTTTAAGAATTTTGGGGTGGAAATTTCTGATGTATTAGCAAAAGATATTGATTTAGATAAATATGATTTGGGTGAGCTTTTATAACTAATAAATAATTAA
>NZ_LWMW01000111.1 GCF_001639285.1 Methanobrevibacter cuticularis
AATCATTAAAGAATCATTATACATCCACAGTGTCGACTTCAACACTATTGAAAATATTTTTAAAATTGAAAAAAACGGATTCAACAATGAAAACCATCTAATTAGGGAACTAACAAAAGAAGAAATAAAAGAACATAAAATAGAAGTAAAAAATTAGTATTTTTTAATTAATTTTTTTATAATTTATATTTAAATGGAATATTGCATTCATTAAAATATTAAAGTAATAATTCTTTAAGTTGACAGCATTGGTCCAACACTATAATATTCCTTTTCCCTTTTTGTTTAATGAATTGTCATAATTATTACTATTTTCTTTACTTTTATCCTAAATTATTTATAATAGGGAACTGTAACCTAATTTTATAGCTATCAGTATTGTAAACATGATTTAAAGTGGAAGAAAAAAAGTATTAATAAATGAAAGATTTAGAAAACAAATTTCAATGGTTATATTTTTAAAATTTGACTTTTGGCTATGATTCAGTATAATAAAAAAATAGTATTTTTAAGATAAGAAATTGTTTTTAAGTTTAATTTTTTAGAAATTATATGAATAATCTTAATAATAATAATAATAAATTTGCATCTAATGGTATTTTATTTTTAATAGTATTATATTTATTTGATATTTATTTCTTTTACGTGTATTATATTTACTAGATTATTATTGAATTAAATTATTAAGTTAAATTGCATAATTTAGTAATTTTAGATTTAAAAATAGAAAAAATTTAGTAAGTTTTTTTTACTAAATGTTTTTTCTTATCTGTTTAATTTTTGATAAATAGCTGCTTGTAAGCCGTGGTATTTAATCATACCTTCGACTTCTTTTTGGTCGTTTTCTTTGTCTTCAAAGCTGATATGTTTGATGTCATGTAGGCTGAATTTTGATTCTCTACTTAATGGGATTATGGATCCTTTAAATAGTTTCATTACTACTTTTCCACCAACTCTTCTTTGCATGTGATCAATAGATTGGTCTATGTCTTCTCTAAGTGGTTCTTGCCATAGTGCATTATATACTAAATCTGCGTACTTAGTACTCATATATTCAGCAAATAATAATTCGTCTTTGGTAAGTACTAATTCTTCTAAAGCTTGATGTGCTGCAATTAATAGCTGAGCTCCAGGAACTTCGTAAATTTCTCTGCTTTTTAATCCAATCATACGGTTTTCTATGGTATCAATTCGTCCAACACCATTTTTTCCTGCAATTTTATTAGCTAAAGCTATTAATTCTATAAGAGGCATTATTTTACCATTGATAGCTATTGGGATACCCTCTTCAAATTCTATAGCTATTTTTTCAGGATTATTATTGGCATCTTGAACTGATGCAGTCCACTCATAGATCTCTTCTGGTGGTTCATTAGATGGATCCTCAAGTAAATCGCCTTCTATAGATCTTCCCCAGATGTTTTCATCTATACTGTAAATTTTATCAGAAGATAATGGAATACCATGCTTTTTAGCATAATCTTGCTCTTCAGTTCTTGTAAGGTTTAACTCTCTAATAGGGGCAATTATATCAAAATCAGACATTGATCTAATAACAGCTTCAAATCTGAATTGATCATTGCCTTTTCCAGTACATCCGTGGGCAATAGCTTTAGCATTTTCTGTTTTACCTACTTCAATGATTTTAATAGCTATTAAAGGTCTGGCTAATGCAGTACTTAAAGGATATCCTTCATAAACTGCATTTGCTTTTATCCCTCTGGATATGTATTCATTTGCAAATTCTTCTTTTGCATCTATTGTTATATGCTTTGTTACACCTAATTTTTCTGCTACATTTTTTGCTCTTTCAATTTCTTCTTTGGGTTGACCAACATCCACACAAGCTGTTATTACTTCTAAATTATATTTTTCTTCTAATAATTTAACACAAACTGTGGTATCTAATCCTCCACTAAATGCAAGAATTACTTTATCCATTTAATCACCATATAAGAATTATTTACTAATTAATTTAATCATTCTCTTAATTATATATTTTTAATATTTCTAAATTATTCATATTATTTTTTTTAATATTTCTAGATTATTCATATTATTTTTATTAATATTTCTAAATTATTCATATTATTTTTTTTAATATTTCTAAATTATTCATATTATTTTTTTTAATATTTCTAGATTATTCCTATTAAATTTTTATATTTATTAAATTTTGTATTTAACTAAATTAGATATTTGTTTAAGTTTAGAAATTATTTTTCTATTGATATAATCTATTGTTAAGACAATTTAATTTTTTCTATAATTTTATTAATATAGATTTTATAGAGTAAGATTAAATAAAAGGCTTAAGATTGAATTAAGAAGATAAAATACTTTTTAATAATTTTGTTGAAAAATATAAATAAATTAATATTTAAATTGTCTTAACACTATAGTAGTCACTTTGATTTTTTAATAAATTTTCATAAATAATTTTCATTAACTATATTTGAGTATAAATTTTTGTAAAGGTGAATATCTAGACACATGAAATTTTGGTAAGTAATATTATATGCTATTTACTAACGAGTGAATTTAATCTTTTATTTTTATTATGAATGATATTGACTAAGAGATTTATTCTCTAATTTACTATTTTTGTTTAGAATATTCAACGTTTAGATAAATAATGAACTATAATTAATTAATTTTTGTTTTACACATGAATTATTTATCATTCTAAAATAAAAATCATTGATAACATTTAAATATTTTATTGACCATATTATATATTTAAAAACGGATAATTTGTAAATTTTATTTTTTGATAAATATTTTAATTAACTAATGAATAACTGATACAAAGTTCTAGAGCAACTTTTAAAAACTGAACACAAATTACACATCATTTCAAGACTCATCTATGTAAAAGGGGAAAAAATTATAAACTATTTGTCTAATGATTAAAATGTTAATAAATAGAAAAAATAAAACAAATACTCTAAAAATTCAGGATGACCTCAAATTAGAATTTAGTCATATTTCTCATAAAGCTGGTGGATATATATCTGCTAATTCAGCTGTTTTTGAAAATATGCCTAATACTGTCACATCGCGAAGAATTTTGAGAGAGGCAACTAAAGGGACGCCCCTAATTAAAATGGGTTCTGATAGTAGTCCACGTGTCATGTTAATTGCAGGAATTCATGGTAATGAACTACCTCCTCAAATAGCTATTTTACATCTAATAAATAAGCTTGAATGCATAGAATTCGATGGAACCATTTACATAATTCCATTTTCAGCTCCTAAAGCTACCATGAATAATTCAAGATGGTTTAATAGAGCTGATCTTAATAGGGTAGCTTCTGTGAATGGTTCTATAAGTAATAAAATCATGGGTGAGATTATAAAGCTTAAAGTCGATTCAGTGGGAGATTTTCATTCAACTGCTCCAAATAGCAATCCTGGAAGAGAAGGGGTTTTTTGTACTTCTGATCCTTCTCCTGAAAGCTATTTCATAGCTGAACACATTGCAACTAAAACTAAATCAGCAATAATATGTCTTAGTAGAGCAGGAGGGGCCTATCATGGTGCAATTGAGGATGAATCTAACATTTTAGGAATTCCTGCAGTTACCTGTGAAGTATTATGTCCCAACGGCACTGCAACAAAAATGGCTTATGAGAGATCATTAGAACAAATGGAATCTTATCTTTCTTATTTTGGCATAATTCAGTGATATTGTTATTGAGAGTTTTTAATTCCTTATTTAAAATTCAGTGATATTGTTATTGAGAGTTTTTAATTCCTTATTTAAAATTCAGTGATATCTTTAATTCACTAATTCAAATTTTTAAAGCATTTTTTTTAGTTAAATTTTGTAACTTTTCATTATAAAAATTATTTTTTTAAGATATATTAGTTATCAGAAGCTATGAAAAATACTATAAGTAATATGTAACTAAATTCTTAGTTATCAATGAAACCATGGTGATTTTATATCTTCTTATAAGGAACATACGTTATTTGGCATTCTATTTACATTATTATTCTTTCAGAATCCTATTTCACTAGCTATTGCTTTAATTGGAATCAGTTTACCAGATTTCGACCATAAAATTAAAAAAGACAAGGTCTACAAAATGATTATTGTCGGATTATTAATATTTATTGCACTTTATTTGTTCAATTTAGCTTACATTCTTGGAATTATGATATGTATATTGGCAATAATATTATACTTTTCAAATCACAGAGGATTCACACATTCATTAGTTGGAATATCCATTTTATCTGGATTGATATTTTTAATAATAATCTTAGGATCATCAATTGTAACATCATCTATAAATTTAATTCCTATTTCTCAAATGGCTAACAATAAAGAGCTATCTATTATTATAATTACAATTTTCATGGTTTTTTTATTTTTAAATAGAAGATTATTAGCTGCATTTTTAATTTTATTCTTAAGTGGAATTGTATTTTTTCCAATAGTTAATATATCTTGGTATTCAGTATTGTTTCCTCTATTATTGGGGTTTATAAGTCATTTAATCTTAGATTCATTTACTCCTTCAGGAATTGAGTTATTCAGGCCATTTTCATCAAAAAAAGTTCATAAAAAATTTGGAATAGCTATGATGATACTATTTGGATTGTTGGCTATTTTTAATTGGGTTAATATCTTAAGATTTGGCTTATTTTAGAATTTAGTTTATTTTAGAACTAATTATTTTAGAACTAATTATTTTTGAATTGAATATTCTTATCTTAATATTCAAGAAAAATTTCTCATATTTTTAATGAACAATTTTGATTTTTTATATATTTATTAAAAATAATTAATGGGAAATAATATAAAAATTTATATATAATTAATTATTAATGATTATTAATTATAAATAACATCTATGATAAAAATAAAATTTAAAATTTATTGTCTTATAATGATAATATAACCTGTAAATGATAATTTATTCTCTTATTGATTGGATAATGGGAGATATAAATAATTATATAGATATAGAATAGACATGTAAAGTGGTCTAAAGAGTTATACTCTTAGTTAGAATTACTAACCATGCTTAATAGCTATAGAGATTTAATAATCTTAAAATATTAATTTAATAAATGGAGTATCTTTAAAAATGTTTTTAACTAGAATTTATTATGGTGTTGCATATTTTGTTGTTTTGATTATTGAAATTATTAAAGCGACTTATGATACTGCCATCAGAGCTATTAAAATGGAAAAAATTGATCCTGTGATCATTGATATAGAAACAGAGCTTACTAGGCCTATTTCTCAAACCATATTAGCGAATAGCATTACTTTAACTCCTGGAACCTTATCAATAGATCTTGATAGTGAAAAAAGACTTATTAAAGTAGCTGTGATAGCTCCTAGAGATAAAAAGGATATTATTCCATTTGAATATTATATTAAAAAGATGTTAGAATAAAAATGAAATAATTTAGAATAATTTAATACTATATTGATGATATCATAATGGATTATAATATATTGATAATATTTAATACTATATTGATGATATCATAATGGATTATAATATATTGATAATGAATTATATTAGATTATAATATTTGAATAATGATATCTTCAATTCTAGAGAATGTTCTAAAGTTTTTTATAATTGAATTACATAATTAGTAATAATCTTTTCATAATTATTATTAATGAATTAATTAATAACTATAATAATTTTAATTAATAACTATAATTAATACCTATACTTAATTAATAACTATAATTAATACCTATACTTAATTAATAACTATAATTAATACCTATACTTAATTAATAACTATAATTAATACCTATACTTAATTAATAACTATAATATAATTAGTTATCTTAATTAATAATCAATTCAATTAATAATTTCTTCAAAATACTTGTCAAATTTTCTATAAATTTTGCTAATGTGTGATAATAATGGATATACTACTAATTTCAGAATATATTTTGATAATAGCTCTTGTAATATTTATGCTCGCAGCTGTTAGAATTATTACTCATAGGACAATAGCTATGGGTCTTATTGGAAGCGCTACATTCTCTTTAGCTATAAGTGTTTTGCTTTTAACAGTTGGTGCGATTTATGAGATTGAATTCTATAAAGATATAGCTTTGGCTTTACTTATCCTTGGTGTGGTAGGCACAATAGCTTTTTCAATGGCATTGAGGAGGAATTGATATGTGGAATTTTGCTATTGAAATCATTCAATCAATCTTTTTAATTGTTGCAGCTATTATAATTCTAATCACAGCATATGGAATTCTAACAGTCAATGATAAAATGGATAAAGTGATTTACGTAAGAATACACATGCTTGGTATGATGGATATTGCTTGTGTATTGGCTCTTATAGGTTTAAATCAAATATTTCTTGGAGCTCTTTACTTTGTATTAGCTCCATTAGTTGCTCATGCAATGGCTAATGCTTACTATTATGGTGAAGATCCTCATAAATATGATGAAGATTATGATAATAGAAGAAATGAACTAAGTAGTAGATCCAATGATTTAAATATTGCTAAATCTCCTTACTTCTCTAGAAATGATTTAAATAGTAATTTTAAGGATAATAATCTTAATGATATTCCTATTAAAGAGATTAATACTGATGATATTGAAGTTAATTTTGATAATAATGCATTTAATAATGATATAAATACTGAAAAACTTTCAGTTTCAACTATAAAAATTCGAAAAGAGGAATTAGCGGAGGAAAAGGATGATTGAAATAGCAGTGATGATTATTGCAATTTTAGGAGCTATCCTTACAATTATGCAAAGAGATTTATTAAAAGCAGCTATTCTAACTGGAATAACTGGAGCATCTGTGGCTTTTCTTTTCCAATTCTTATTAGCTCCTGATGTAGCTCTAACTCAAGCAGTTGTTGGAGCAGCTATAGTGCCTGTGTTTTTAGCTTTAGCTGTTTATAAAACTCAAAGGATGGATGAATAATGATGGACATTCTACTTGACACTCAACTACTAGCACTCTTTACTTCTGCAGCATTCATAGTTATTGGGTTATTTGCAGCTATATTTCTTGATAACATAATCAAAAAAATCATTGGTATAGCTTTTATTGAAGAAGGTGTTAATTTGTTCATTGTGGCTTTAGGATATAAATCTGGAGGGATAGTTCCTATTTTTCTACCAGGAATGAATGCAGAATGGTTTGCTACAAATTCGGCTTATCCTTTACCTCAAGCACTTGTTCTTACAAGTATAGTTATTGGAGCAAGTACATTGGCAGTCATGTTAGCAATAGCTATGGTTTTATACAGAAAACATGGTAGTTTAAGCTCGGCTGTAATATTAGGGGATAATACAAATCTTGATCATGATAACGACGATGAACAGGCTTTTAATAATGAAAAAAATTATGATGATGGGGTAGATTTTAGTGATGAAGTGAATTCAGATGTAGGTGATACCAATGAATGAATTAATTCCTTTAATGGTTATTATTCCAATAGCATGTGCTTTGCTTTTGAATTTATTTCATACTAAAGATAAAACTATTACTATATTAGCTTTAACAGTAGCTATAATCCTACCAATCATTCCATTACTTTCAAATTATGGATTACATTATTTTGGTGGACATGCTCCACTAATAAACACTGGTACATTACTTAATTCTCTTCCTAGCAATATTTCAGATTCTGCTTTAGCTATTTTCCATCCAGCTGTTACATATTCTTATGAAAGCTTACAAAAAATCTTTATCTTTGTATTGGGTATAGTAGCTTTCTTTGCAATTTTTACTTCCCTTTCACAAACTAAAAAGATTTCAGGACCTTTAATGTTTTTAATGTTTATGGGAACAGCAGCAGTTACAGCTATTCTACTTTCAGATGATATTTTCCATATGTATATTTTCTTTGAAATTGCAGCTCTAGCCCAAACTGGAATTATTTTAACGTCAAAAACTAAAGATAATTATGAAACTGCTTTGAAATATTTGATAATAGGTTCTGTGGGAGGTCCACTACTTCTACTTGGAATAGGTCTTTTACTTGGACTTGTTGGTAGTGTAAATATAAGCGATATCGTTTATGCAATTTCTCACAATTTAGTAGATCCTTTATCTCCAGCATTTTTGTTAGCATTTGGTCTGATATTCTTTGGTTGGCTGTATTCATCAGGATTACCTCCATTTCATACTATAAAATCTAGTCTTTATAGTAAAGCTCTTCCTCATGCATCTTCTTTACTTCAAGCTTTTACTGTAGTCACATTCATAGGTTTTGGAATCGCAATTTTCAGAATATTCTCAATATTACCATTCTTTGAAACTTTAATAATCGTATTTTCACTTTTAGCTATGATATTAGGAGTTACTATGGCAATCATGCAAAAAGATTTCATGCGTATGATTGGATTCTTAGCTGTTGGTGAATTAGGTTATATTGGATTGGGTTTTGGATTAGCAACCCAATTTTCTGTTACTGCAGGACTCTTTCAGGCTCTTAATGAAATTATTATCACTGCACTAATTATTATTGGATTTGGCGCTGTTTTATATCTTACAAATACTTCTGATACTAAAAAATTAGGAGGTTTAATTGTAGATAATCCAGCATTGGCTATAATGGTTCTTATTGGGGGATTTGCTTTAGCAGGAGTTCCACCTTTAAATGGTTTCCAAAGTAAACTCATGATTATTCAAGCCTCCTTAAATTCAGGTTTTCCTGAAATATCTATAATTGCGATTTTAGTTAGTATAATTACATTCATGACTTTTATGAAGGTATTCCATTCAATATTTTTAAAACCAAAACCAAGAAATCTTAAATTAGTTAACAAAAAAGTTCCTAAATCGATTATACTTTCTGTAGGAGTATTACTGATAATCTGTATTGTTTTGGGTCTTTTCCCACAATTGGCTACAGATAATATTTCACAATTTGTAATGGGGTTGATTTAGATGGGATTTTATGATAAAATAGTAGAATCATTCACTGAAATAAGAGAGAAATTAAGTACTGATCCAGCTACAAATGAATCTGTTTCGTCTGCATTAGCTGCAGAATTAACTTTAATTTCGACACTCCTTATTGCAACTATCCTACTTAGACATATTAGTATCATTTTAACTATAATCATAGCCTTAGGTTTGACATTATTCTTAATTACAAATATGCCTTTAATCCCAAAGTTGAAAAAAGAACAAAGTGATTCACTGGATAAAATGTTATTTTATATAATTGTTACTTTAGGTATTTTAATAACTGTAATTTATTGGGGGACTACCAATGTCTAATGGTATTAGAAATCTTATCATGTCAATAGCTACAGCTTTGTTTGCTATAACATTATTTGATGGTGTTTATAATTTTAAAGAGCTTATAAATCCGGGTATTAGTCATGTCTACAATGCAATAGGTACCAATATAGAACCTAATATGGTTACTTTAGTAGTATTTGATTGGAGAGGTTACGATACCTTAGGAGAAGCATTAATATTAGTGACTGCTGTTGTCATAGTTCTTTTAATATTTGGAAGAGGAATAACTTCCTATAAATTTGATAATGAAACTAAAGAAAAAAATGAACCAGATAAAAAATATAATATCGAGGGGGATAAGAAATGAGCACTATTCTTAAAATGTTTGCATTTCCTGCATCTTTTATCATAATCTGTTTAGGAGTTCTTACAATATTGGGAGGACATATAACTCCTGGTGGAGGATTTCAGGGGGGAGCTATGATAGCTGCAGGAGTTATTTTATGTGTCATTGTTTATGGTGTTGATGAAAGTCCTATAAAATTTTCCCATGGATTCATATCTGCAATTGAAAGTATTGGTGCATTAGGTTTTGTTTTAATAGGATTAGCTGGTCTTTTTGCCTCTGGATTCTTCCTATACAATTTAGGAGCAGACTTCTATAATATACTCCCTCAATCAATAGTTAATATATTCCACTATCCTGATCCAACAAATGCTGGAATAGTCCCTTACTTAAATATTTTCGTCGGATTAAAAGTTTTTGTAGGTTTAAGTGCAGTTGTGATAGCTTTTTCACAATTCAAAAGAATTACAGATACAGGAAATCCAGAAGATAAAGTAAATCCTGAAGCTGAAGAAATTATAGGTGATTGATTATGTTATTATATTTAGGTCCAGTTATATTTGGTTTCTTAATAGGATTCATATTAGGGTCAAGAATTAAGAATACTCCAACAAGTAATATCAAATTTACAGTAGGGTCTTATGTAGTTATCTTTATTGTAGCTATTATTGTAGCTTGGCAACTTGGACCATTCCCTTATTATACTGATTTACCCATAGCTAGTGGATTTCTATCAGCAGCTATTGGACTGATAACAGGTAAATTAATATTTGGAAGATACTCAATATAATTTATTAATACTGATCCACTGCAATTATCATAATTATTAAAATATTAATAATTTTTCATAAATAGTATATAATAATTAAAATTTATCATAATTCATTAAAAAATTAATAATTTTTATTAATTAATGTATCATAATTAAAATTTATCATAATTCATTAAAAAATTAATAATTTTTATTAATTAATATATAATAATTGAAATTTATCATAATTCATTAAAATATTAATAATTTTTCATAAATAGTATATAATAATTAAAATTTATCATAATTCATTAAAAAATTAATAATTTTTATTAATTAATGTATCATAATTAAAATTTATCATAATTCATTAAAATATTAATAATTTTTATTAATTAATATATAATAATTGAAATTTATCATAATTCATTAATTATAATTCATTAAGTATATCATATTAAAAGGATATGATATTTCATTAAAAGATATAATAATTTTTATATCTAATTATAAATCATTAAAATTATAAAATAACTTGAATATTTGTCTAAATAATTATACAAATACTTATTAAATCGTTTGGAAGTTAAATCATGTTTTTATCAACAAATAAATGTGAAGGAATTGGGGAATGTATTAATATATGCCCTACCGAAGCTATTCGACTTATAAATGGCAGGGCCTTCAGTTGTATAACTTGTGGGGCCTGTTTTGATGCTTGCCCAAATCAAGCCATATTCAAAAATAGATATGAGGGGTACGTTGTTGACAGGGCTAAATGTAATGGCTGTGGTGTTTGTGAATTTACGTGTCCTGTTGATAGTATTCATATTGAAGATGGTATTGTAAAAGGAATATGTGCAAGATGTGGAATTTGTGTTGAAGCCTGTCCAACTAATTCAAGATTGGATGGATTTGATTTAATTGAAAATAAACAAATTGACTTTTTAAAATCTTTTAATCTAGCTATTCCCAATCTTAAACAAACTATTCCAGCTAAAATTGAAGTTAAAAGAAATTGTGTAGGAACCAGCATTGATGAATGTATCCTTTGTGGTCGATGTGATTATTATTGTCCTACTAATGCTATAAATGTTAATATAGATCAAAATGGAATCTGTACTAAATGTAGAGTATGTTCTGATGTTTGTCCTGCTGATGCAATCACTGATCAAGTTGTAGATCATGACAAATGCGTTTTATGTTTAAATTGTCTTAAAAATTGTCCAAATGATGCAATTATACTAGAGGACTTTAAAGTTAATATTGTTAAATCTGATGAAGAGATATCTGGCTCTATTATTTCCTGCTTAAATTGTGGTCTTTGTGCTGATAATAATGTTTCTGGTGCATTAAAACAAATTGATGGGAAAATGCGATATGATCCATCAGTAGATATTTTTAATGGTTTTAGTGACTTAGAAGATGATGAAAAACTACTTAAAACTGACACTGACAAGGGAGATATGAAATTAGCGCAGGATTTACTTTCGGTTGAAAATGAATCTCCAACTCTTAATCAAAAATCCATTGAAAATTGTCCAGTTTCTACGTTAAAAGAAGATATAAATGAAGGTTTAGGGCTTATTGGATATTGTGTATCTTGTGGGAGATGTGTTAAAGTCTGTGATAAACAGTATGCTCGTCAGTTTGAAAGTGTGAAATGGGATGGAAAAGTTTCAGATGATTGTATTTCATGTGGAATATGCTCAGAATTGTGTCCTAAAGATGCAATCACCCTCAAAAGAGGTGATATCCATGTGGATTTAGATAAATGTATTCTTTGTGAAACTTGTGGAATACACTGCCCAACTGATGCAATCCCAAAAACTACAATGGCTAAAAAGTCAATAGCTAGTGGTTTTAATTTAATTGATAATAAATTATGTATGAATTGCAAATTATGTTACAGAATCTGCCCTGAAAGTGCAATTATTGACAGGGAAGATATTAATATGATGATGGTTGATGAGAATAAATGTATATATTGTGGTGCGTGCGTTAATGCTTGTCCTGCAAAAGCTTTCATTTTTGAAAGAGAATTTAAAAATTCTATTAATGATTAACAAGAAATTCTATTAATGATTAACAAGAAGATTGGTTATTATGATAATTGATAGTGATAATGTAATTTTCATAGCCACATTTATGGTGTTTAAATGAAGAATTTGATTAGAATAATGCTAGAGGGAGCTTATGGGAATTTTAAGAAAATATTCTTTGCTTCTGATAGAGTAACTGATATAGAGATGCGTGAAGATATTTTGGGAGGAAATATTACTCCAAAAGATAAAGTAGCTATTGATGCGTGTATTGGATGTTCAGGTTGTGCAAATGTTTGTCCGACCAATGCAATCACTATGGTAGATTTAGAAAAATCCGAAAAATTGATGGACAATTGGATTAAAACCCAAATACCCGAACTAAATCCTGAAAAATGTGTTTTCTGTTATCATTGCCATGATTTTTGTCCAGTTTATGCTTTATTCGGCGAAAGAGCTACTATTCATCCTAATGATGTCGGTGAAGTATCACTGAATCTTGAAAAAGTTATGAACAAACCATTTAAGATTTCTGAAGATAAACTTTCATTTATTTCTCAATATTTATCTGATAAAACTGTTTTGAATAAAAAAGACAATGGTAATAAACTTGAAAAATTCAATAAAATTAATAACAAAATTAATAAAAGTTAAAATAAAAACTACATGGTAATTAGTATAATTGATTAAAAGATAATATAATTGATTAAAAGATAATATAATTGATTAAAAGATAATATAATTGATTAAAAGATAATATAATTGATTAAAAGATAATATAATTAATTAAAATACAATATAATTAACAATAGATCAAATAAAAAAAGTAGAAGAGGGATTTAATGAGCCTTAAGTCATTTTCAAGGGCAAGAGCTGTGCATCTCATGTTGGTATATACTGGTGGATGCAATGGCTGTGATATAGAGATAGTCAATTGTGTTCTTTCACCTAAATTCGATGCTGAACAGTATAAGGTTTTTTTGACATGGAACCCTCGTGAGGCAGATGTTTTAGTTGTTACAGGCCCTGTTACTAAATTAAATGAAGAACCATTAAAAAAAATTTATGAAGCTATTCCAGAACCTAAAGCAGTTGTTGCTGCAGGAGCATGTGCTTTGATGGGTGGAGTATATAAAAATATTCATGGGGACATTCCTTCTGAAGAGATAATGGGACCAGTGGATAATATAATACCAGTTGATGCGAAAGTACCTGGTTGTGCTGTTAGACCAGAAGATCTTTTATCAGGTGTGGTAGCTGCTTTACCAAAGCTTTTAGATGCTGATTAAATGAATAGCTAAATTATATCTTTGCATAAAATAATCTAAAACGAATAAAATATAGTAAATATTTTTTAAATTAGAGTAAGCTTTTAAATATAAATTAGAGTAAGCTTTTAAATATACAAAATAATATTAAATTGAAATTATAGAATAATTTTAAAGTCCACAATTAGAATTTAAAATAGATTTTCAAAATAAATTTGATTAATAAATAAATAAACTTGATTAATAAATAAATTAATAAATACTATAAGAATTAAAAATCACATTAGCTGATTTTTAACAAGGTTTATATTGAAATAGAAATCATTAGATTGTTAATCATAATATAAAATTCAAAGATCATGATCATGGGGATATAATGACAGAAGAAAGAAGCCCAAAAAAACAGGAAGTAATAGAAACTGAAGTTTCTCTAGGAACAGTTCATCCTGCTGCTTTGGAACCATACAGAGTTAGACTCTTTGTTGAAGATGAAATCGTAAATGATGCTGAAATCACGATTGGTGTTAATCATAGAGGTATTGAAAGAATAATGGAGGGACTTCCTGTAGAGAAGGCTAATGCTCTTACTGAAAAAGTTTGTGGGATATGTTCTAATGCTCATATTTGGAATTCGGTTTTAGTTGCAGAAAAAGGACTTGGAATTGAAGTACCTGAAAGAGCTAATTACATAAGAATAATAATGGAAGAGCTTGAAAGGTTGCATAGCCATTTGTTGTATCTTGCTCATGGAAGTGAGGTATTAGGTCAAGAAACATTTTCAATGAGGGCATTTTATCTAAGAGAAACATCTATGGAACTTCTTAGAATGATTGGAGGGAATAGAGTTCAATATGGTGCATCTATTATTGGTGGTGTGAGACCAAGATGCGAACTCAATGATATGAGGATTCAAAAAATAGCTGAAGGAATGGATTTTATAGAGGAAGGAACTCTTAAATTCGCAGATAGATTTGTTTCAGATCCTATGATCATGTCAAGAATTACAGGGGTTGGAAAAATCAGTCAAAAACAAGCTAAAAAACTTGAAGTAACTGGTCCTAGTCTTAGAGCTACAGGCTTGGCTCAAGATCTTAGAACAACCATGAAAGAATATGAACCATTTGATTTTGATGTTATAACTCAAGATGATGGGGATGTTAAGTCAAATATTTTACTTAGAGTTTTAGAAATTCCAGAATCAATTAAAATCATCCGTCAAGCTATTAAAGATATTCCTAATGGATCAATTACAAATAGATCATGGGAAATGTTTGATTGTGACCATATTAAAAGTTATATCGAAGTTCCAAGAGGAACTTTATATCATTCATATGCAATAGATGATGGTAGGGTGAGAGGATCCATAATTAGAACTCCATCAATGTCTAACATCGGAGCCATGCAACATGCATGCATTGGAAATCATATAACTGATGCACAGCTCTGTATTGTACAATGTGATCCATGTTTCACATGTACTGATAGAGCCATTGAGATAATTAATAGATAAGTATCTAATATACTTTTATATAACAAATAATCTTATAAATAAGGATTTAATCATTATCTTAAAATTTATAAATAAGGATTTAATCATTATCTTAAAATTTATAAATAAGGATTTAATCATTATCTTAAAATTTATAAATAAGGATTTAATCATTATCTTAAAATTATTGATTTGATTGAATACTTTAATAATGATATTATTTTAAGAGTATTGACACGATTTTAGTATTTTAATAATTAATTAAATAAAAATTAAAGAGAGAATAAAATGTCATATATCACAATATTATATTCAATTTTAGCAGTGATTGGTACATTAGTTTTAGGCCTAATTATAGGAACACTTCTTCCAGGAATTGAAAGAAAATATATTCAAGCAAGAATTCAACAGAGGATAGGCCCTCCTGTTACAAGTCCAGGAATCATGGCCCCAATCAAGTTTTTTTTCAAGGAAAATATAGCTCCTAATTCACCAGTACCAGGACTTTATAAATCTTTACCAATCATATGTTTCATAGTAGTACTTTTAATATTACTAGTTTTAACTCCTCAAATGTACTTTTTAGGAGGATTAGCGAGTGTAATAGCTATTATTGGATTTTTAAAAGTTGAAGAAGTCGCTTATGTCTTAATGGGATCTCTTTCTAAATCTGTAATGTCTCTTGGATTACCGTTTCCAGATATCGTTAGGGGGGCAATTCATCCAGACTCTGAAAGATCTCATATTGAGGATTTAAGCTCTAGTCGAGCTTTTAGACTTATAGCTTTTGGGTCATTTCCAATTTATCTAGCTATTTTTATACCAGTTGCCATTACTGGTAGCATTTTCCTTGGAGATATAGTTGCATATCAACAATTACATGGTCCATTTATTCTTACATTAGCAGGAGCAATAGGAGCAATAGTGTTCTTCGTAGGATATATGATATTACTCAATGAATATCCTTTTGCTATAATGAAAACAAAAGCAGATGTTATTGAAGGTCCTTACATGGAATATGCTTCTAAATATCGTTCTTTTGTTTATTTAACAAGAGGATTCTTGATATTTACATTAGGAGCATTGTTTTCAGTGTTGTTTATTGGTATACCTCCAAGCATATTTTCACTTGGAATATTGGTAAATATAGCTGTTGCCCTTATTTTCCTTGTATTAATGGGAATATTGAGTGCATTTTCTCCAGTATTTACATATAAGCAATTTTACCCTGTTGTAATTTCAGTATCGCTTTTAGGAGTTTTAGCTATTGTTGTAGGATTACTGCTATGATTTTCGAGTTCAAACAATAGCTAAATTCTAGAAAAATAAAACTCAGATAATAAAATAAAAATTATTTATTTAAAAAATTATATAGTAATTTATAGTAATTATAATTTATAGTAATTATAATTTATAGTAATTATATATTAAAATAATATTAATTAAGGTGATTCCCAATTGAAATTTGTAGTTAGAGCCCATCATATTGTAAGTCTTGGAGGATATATCGTGGAAAGAAATTTTCCTTATAAAAATGTTATTCTTGTTAATAAAACAGATGAGCCTATTAAAGTAGAAATCCCTGTTTTTGATAAAAAATGGATTGAAGAACACAGGAATTTAGGGATAGAAGTCATACCTGTAAAATATGAAGATAGTTTTTTAACATTATTTAGAAAAGCTCAATCTGATTTAGAAGTAATACGAGAAGAATTATCTTAATTTATAAACTAATTGAGTTTTGCTTTTATTCTGATATCTTTTATTTTCATATATTACATTAATAAATTTGTAATTCTTTAGTAAAATATATCATAAGTATTTTATAGTGTGTTATATATTTAAGTTAATTATTGCATATTGATATATAATTATGATTTAATACATAATTATAGGTTATAATAGATTATAGGTTTAATGTGGTAATTATAGGTTATAATAGATTATAGGTTTAATGCGTAATTATAGGTTATAATAGATTATAGGTTTAATACATAATTATAGGTTATAATAGATTATAGGTTTAATGTGGTAATTATAGGTTATAATAGATTATAGGCTTAATGCGTAATTATAGTTTATTATCAGGGTTATTCTAAGGGTTATTATTTTTTGTTTTTATTTTATTTGAATATCTATTTAAATTATTATCATGTGATAAAATGCCAAATATTGCTATATCGATTAAAGCTGTGGAGAAAAAAGGAGTTCTAGATGAAATCACCAACTTAATTTCATCTTACGATGTAAATATAAGTTATACTCATTTGTTTATAGAAAAAAACAATCTTGGATCTATAAATCTTGAATTAGAAAATACTGACAATCTTGATTCCCTAATTAATGATATTAAGTCATTGAAATCAGTTCAAAATGTTGAAAAACATGGATCCCTTAATGAAATCTATGGAAAAAGAATTATAATATTTGGTGGTGGGGCTCAAGTTTCACAAGTAGCTATGGGAGCTATTACCGAAGCAGATCGTCATAATATAAGGGGAGAGAGGATTAGTGTTGATACAATTCCATTAGTGGGTGAGGAAGAAATATCTGAAGCAGTTGAAGCCCTATATCGTCTTCCAAGAGTGAATGCTTTAGTTTTAGCAGGCTCATTAATGGGTGGAAAAATAACAGAAGCTGTGGCTAATGTCAAATCTGAACATGATTTAACTGTAATAAGTCTTAATATGCCAGGAGGCATTACAGAAATCGCTGATTTAGTAGTAACTGATCCAATACAAGCAGGAGTCATGGCAGTTATGGCAATAGCTGATACTGCTGCTTTTGAAATAGATAAATTAAAGATAAAAAAATTTTAAAGAAATAATTTTAACTATAGTACGAAACTGATTTTTTGACAAAAATTCATTTTTTAAATTTTAATTAAAATGAATATTTTCTAAAAGAAAAAGTTAAAATTTATTAAATTTTATAATATTCTATAAATATATAATTATATTAATAAATAATTATAATATATAATTTAAAAGATAAATAAAAAGAATATTGTATCTAAAAAATTATGATAAATTTTGCCAAAAATTTGGTACTCTACTATAAATAGCTTTATTTAAAGATTTAGTTGAACATTTTTAAGGGACTGTCAAAATGTTAGTTGGTAAGAAAAATTTCTCTTCTAAAAATCAAGTATTTGTAAATTCAGTCTTAAAATTCAATTTTAAAAATTGTATCAACTAACAAATTGACAGTCCCATTTTTAAGCAAAGTTTCACATGAATAATTTTTAAAAAGTATAAAAATTATAGAAAAAGTAAAATTTCTAATAGCTATATATTCAAATTTTTAAATAGCTATTAGGTAATGGTATGTCATATTTTTTATTAGATTCTAATAAATTAACTCATCTCAATAGCTCGGATTAATCGACTAGCATCATTTTTTATTTCAGGATTTTTAATTTTCCCACTTTCTCTTATTTTAAGAGCTAATGCTAAGACTTTAGAAACATCTTTAGGCTTTAAATTCTCTACCATTTTAAGATAAGTCTGAACTTCGTCATCACTTAATCCTAAATCTTCTTTACAGTCCTTCACACCATTTAAAATACTTTTGCATGTGTCCATCAAATCTTCACTTTCATTAAGATCACAAGATTCACATTTTTTCATTAATTCTTTATCTTTCATTATTGACACCTAACTTTTTATTAGTATATATTTAGTATTATGTTTCTTATATACTTATTTTTTTCTTTTTTACAGTCTCTTTTTGCTATGTATTTTCTTATTCTTTATAGTGAAAAATATATTCCAAATTTTACTAGTATTAATTGATATTTTAGTAGTTATACTAGTATTACTAATTAGTTATATTAGTATTACTTATAATACTGGTATTACTAACAATAATAATATTTATTAATTTTTATATAATTTATTTTTTACATACCTTTATCACTTATAAAACTTTATATGATTATGTATTTTTAATTATGGTGCATTATTAAAAGTTTTCAGCAATTTATATATATTAAAAAGATTTTCAAATGTGATTTTGTATTTTTACAATTACTTCAAAAATTTATTATTATTATTATTTTGGATTATTTTTACTATTTTAAGTTCTTTCTTTTCATTGTTTTTTATTTACTTATTTATGATATATATATATATATATATATATATATATATATTATTTTTCAATAAAGTTTATATATGGCATAGAATATATTATTATCGGTTAATAGGTAGTGATTATTCTCTATTTATTTAACTGATTTTTATCAATAATTGAATGACATGGAGGTGAAAAAAATAAAAAAC
>NZ_LWMW01000112.1 GCF_001639285.1 Methanobrevibacter cuticularis
GAATTTTACGAGTGCTCAAGAAACTTTCATTGATCATTATTTCATCTAGTTTTTTAAACTCTTCTTCAGTTAATTTAGCTTTTCTCCCACCATTCTTGTATTTTGGATATAAATTTTCATATCCTCCATCATTCCACTCATCTAACCATCTATGCCCAGTAGATAATGAAATTTCCATCAATTCTACTGCTTCATCAACGCTTTTTCCATTGTACAAAAATCGAATAAAAATCAACTTTTTTTAAAACATCAGCTTCTTGCTGATGCCTACTAATAATTTTATTCAAACAACTTTTCTTAACACACATTTTAACTCTTTTTTGTATTTTATTTACCATAAAAATAATTTGCTTCACATTACTTTTAAACTTTTCGATTTAAACTATAAGTATTTATTTAATTGTAGATTATTTTAAGTATATTGTATAGTTATTTTTAAATATTACATATTTTATATTATTACTAAGGAAAATTCAACTGTTTTATTTTCTTGTTGTTGAATTTAAAAATTTTAATAAGGAGTTTTTTTTATCATGGTTGGAAGAATTGTTTTTTCAAATTTATTCGGAAATTATACTAGTTTTGTTGATTATAAATATGTAACAAGTGATGTTGCTTTTACATGTAGCGGAAAAATTAGTTTGAGTAGTGCAATTAAATATCCTTTCTGTAATAATAAAAAAACAACATCTATCGAAGCTAATAGATTTATAAGAAGAGAATTAGGGGATGATAATGTGAGCATTACAAAAGCAGAGATATCTGATCGAATGCAGTATGTAGATCCACAGGTTTATATTGACATGAATAATGTTGCCATTAGTGAATTATACATTTATCCTGAAGAAATAGCTTCATTTAAAGGTTTTACTGTTAGTGCAACTGATGCATAAATTATAGAGATACCTAATGTTAAATTAAACCGTGAAGAATTTGAAATACCTGAAAAAACAAAACTAAAAACTTATAAATCATCAGCAAGAATATCTTGCATGGTAGATACAAATAAAGACTATATTTTATCTTCAAATATAACATACAAAGACATGAACGATTTAGAACATACCTTATTCCATTTAAACGATGTTAAAGACAAAATTAACTTAAACAATATGATAACAATCTATGACAGAGGATATAACTCAACAGAATTAGTGTTAAAAACTATACAATTAGAATCATACTTCGTAATAATGGGAAAAAAGACAACATTCAAAAAACAACAAGAAAAAATGAAAAAAAATAATAAAGATGATCAAACATTCAAATTAAGCTTAAACAATTCAAAAATAAAAAAATTTCATACAACAGAACTAAAAAAATACGCAATAAAAGAAAAAAGCATGAAATATGCATATTAAAAGTAAAACTAAAAAATGGAACCATAGAAACACTATTAACAAATTTACCAGAAGAAATAGCAAATTCAGAAGAATTAAAAGAACTATACGGCGATAGATGGACAGTAGAAAAAGATTTTGATAGATTAAAAAACAAATTACAAATAGAAAAATTCACCAGAAGAAAAAAAATAAGAATAGAACAAGACTTCTACAGCCACATACTCATATTCAATGCATTAATAGCAATAAAAAACGATACAGAACAAGAAATAACAAGAAAACCACGAAAAACCAATAAATACGAGTACAAATACAAAACAAACGTAAACAGACTAAAATCGGTTTTCGACTATACCACAAAAAATGCAAATCAAACCTAAAAGAATCATTTTAACAAACAAAAAAAATTAACTTTACAGCATTGCAAAAATATAAAAAAACTTATATAGTATAATGACAAACTAAATATGTTTAGGATTAATTTCTAAACCAGATAGAATAACTTTAGTTTATCATACATATTCACCCCCCTTTTACAATTATGTTATTGAAATCAATATGTTTTCAACATATTTATTCTTTAGACTAAAGTTGTTCTATTCTTGCTTATTTCATCACATTTTAGATGTTTATTTTTTTATCAATTTCTGAATAATATATGCTAAACAGATATATATTTTATCTTATTGAAATTTTCATATTTTTTAAATCTCATTTTTTTCATGAGTTTTTTCTCATCAATCTCATGTTTCTATCTTTTTCTTCTTCACTGTTTAAAGCAGATGCTCTTAAAGTTGGGACAAGAGTTATATCACTTTTATGACCTTCAACACGTAGTTCATTGGTTAGGATTGTAATTATTTCAATAAATTCTTTGGTGATTGTATCTTTCTCTAATAATTTTCTTGCTTTGATTATTTTATTTTGAAGAATTCTTTTATTCAAATTGTTTATTAAATTTAATAGGGTTTTTATCAAATTTCTCCCTTCTTTTTACAATTAATATTATATAGTCGAAAACCGATTTTTTGGCAATATTAATAAATTCCAAATAGCTTATTTTATTCTTTTTTGTTGAAAATGAAGACATGTTAGCCAAATAAAAAAATATAATTATTGCCAAAAATTTCGTGCTTGACTATATTAGCTATATCTTCAATTGGATATGCATGAATTTTAAGACCAATTATATCAGATAATTGTTCTCTAAGCTCTCTTTCTGCTATGTTCACAGTTCCAACAATGATGAATTTTGAAGGCAGTGATATTGATATGCCTTCTCTTTCGATAATCCTCCATCTAGAGGCAACAACATCCAATAGAATATCTACTAAATCATCCTCTAAAAGATTAATCTCATTAATATATTATATTCAAGATTAGCTTTGAGTAAGAAGTCCTGCTCCAAGAGAGTTAATACATTACTGTAGTGGTTTTTCCATATCTAAAGAATCAAATATTCTATTCTGTACTTAATAGAACTTCAACAATCATAGGAGTTTTGTTGGAATAACCTCACTATTATTATCTTTTTGAAGTTCAAATTATCCATAGCTATTCAAATCTACATTGAAAGGAGAACCTTTAACTATCTTAATCTCTACTAGAATGCCTGCAAATGTTCCAACACCCATAATTTTTCCTGTTTCACGGTAACCTTTAATTAGCACTTCATCACTAGCAGGATTAACAGCATTTAAAATTAAGGCTTTTTAATAATTTCTTGCTCAACAATAGGTGTAAAAAGAAAAATATTCTTTTCATGATTTTATATAGTAATAGTATAACGAGGTTATCAACGATAATAAAGATTATTTTAATTGTAATTATGAATTTAATATATCAATAAATAATGGTCTTTTATCCATTGCCATAATAATCTTTATATTTTTATTTAATCTTTATTTAATTATAATAATAAATATTTTCAAAATACTGATTATTTAGATTATATTTATTTAAATTTAACAATTAAAGAAGATACTTGGAATTTTTTATTTATTTAGTGATTAGTTATAATCTTTATTCTGAAAACAATATCCATCATAAATAAAAGACTTTTATTATACTTTGGTTGTAATTGTGTATTTTTATAGGGAGAGCTGTGTATTCTAGTGGAAATTTAACAATTGACAGATGCAAACTTGTTAAAAAATACTACAGATCTAAACAATGGAGAATTATTTACTGATAATAACAATAGCAGTATTAAAATATCCAATTCCAACTTCATTGACAATATTGAAGAAACTTATAAGGGTGTTGTACATAATTGTGACAGTAGTTTGATCATTATCATATAATGTTCTTTTTATAGAACCCTTTTTAATTTTTATCTGTATTGATTCAAAATCAAATAATTCATCTAATACTTGTTTTAGAATTACAGATATATAGTAAGCCATTGTTATAGGAGGATCAAACTTCCCTCATTCAAGAGCACCAAAAATTTGTTGACTGATACCTAATAGTTTTTCAAGCTGTTCTTGGGTCATTTTCAGTTATTAACGATAATATCTTAGTTTATTTTTCATTATAGTCCTGAAAGAAAAGATTCTAATCGATGGTTTATTGGAATATTAATTTATTTCATAAATATAAGTTGTTATTATCTTTAATTTCTAAAATAATCTTTAATAATTTTATTATTAAAAAAATATATATTATGATTATTTAGATTGGGAAATAAATGAATATAAAAGTTTTTAAAAAATATCATTACTTATAACCTTTATTTTCATGAATATAAAATCAATTTTTATTATTATTTAATAATCTTTTCATATATTATATAAATATAGTGAATATTTTATTTCTTTAGAAACCTTTATATATAATGTTAGCTACAATTGACATATGGAATGTTTTATTAACATTCCATAATACATTTTTGACAATATATAAAAATCTTTCAATAAATATCAGAGAAATTTATTGTAATTTACTATAATTAATACAAGAAAAACTAAATTTAAGCAGAAATTAAAGAATTTTATAATATTCTAATAAATAACTATTTAAAGATAATCTTTATTCCTATTGAAGTATTATTAATTATTCCATAAGTAATACTTAAATTTTAATCCAAAAAAAACTCCGAAGCATATATTGTCACCATAATATGGTATAGAAAGTACTTATCAAAATGATAAGTATTTATCAAAATTGAATAACATAAAAAGAAAATCTTTTAGTTTTAACTAATAACTTATATAAAAGGAGGTGAAAAAGACAATGCTAATTGATAAAAAAATATCAATTCATCTATTAATTCTAATAAGTATTGTCTTACTAGCTGTAATAAGTTTAACTACTGGTTTTGCAGCAACAGTAAATATTGATAATGCTACTACAGGAGGTATTAATGGAGCTATATCAAGTACAAGTACTAATCCAGGAGATACTATAGAATTATCATCAGGAAACTACAGAGGCATTAATAATACAGGAATAACTATTAACAAAAATATAACAATCCAAGGAAATGGACCCACTAATAGTGTGGTTATTGATGCACAAGGAGTAAGAAGAATATTCACAATAAACACTAACTTAAATGTAACATTCATAAACATAACATTCATGAACGGAAACGCAGATGAAGGTGGAGCAGTCTATAACAACTACTATACCACAACCATGACCTTTATTAACTGTATATTCAACAACAACACTGCAACTAATTATGGTGGTGCTATCTCTAATACTGGTGGTAATGTTAGTGTGAGTGGTTCTAGTTTCATTAATAATACTGCATATGGTGGTGGTGCTATCTCTAATACTGGTGGTAATGTTAGTGTGAGTAGTTCTAGTTTCATTAATAACACTGCAACTAATTATGGTGGTGCTATCTCTAATACTGGTGGTAATGTTAGTGTGAGTAGTTCTAGTTTCATTAATAACACTGCTGCATATAGTGGTGGTGCTATCCAGAATAATGGTAAAGTTAGTTTAAATAGTTCTAGTTTCATTAATAACACTGCTGCATATAGTGGTGGTGCTATCCAGAATAATGGTAAAGTTAGTTTAAATAGTTCTAGTTTCATTAATAATACTGCATATGATGGTGGTGCTATCTATAATACTGGTGGTAATGTTAGTGTGAGTAATTCTAATTTCACTAACAATGCTGCAACTGGTAGTATTCATGGTGCTGGTGGTGCTATCTCTAATATTGATGATGATTTTAGTGTGAGTAATTTTAGTGTGAGTAATTCTAATTTCACAAATAATACTGCAGGTTATGGTGGTGCTATCTCTAATGTTGCTGTTAATTTTAGTGTGAGTAATTCTAATTTCACAAATAATAATGCAATTGCTAGTGGTGGTGCTATCTTTAATACTGCTGTTAATGTTAGTGTGAGTAATTTTAGTGTGAGTAATTCTAATTTCACAAATAATACTGCAGGTTATGGTGGTGCTATCTCTAATGAGTATGGTGGCGTTACTGTGAGTGGTTCTAGTTTCATTAATAACACTGCTGCATATAATGGTGGTGCTATCCATAATAATTATGCTATTATTAGTGTGAGTAGTTCTAGTTTCATTAATAACACTGCAACTAATTATGGTGGTGCTATCTCTAGTATTGATGTTAATTTTAGTGTGAGTGGTTCTAATTTCACAAATAACGCTGCATATAATGGTGGTGCTATCTCTAATGAGAATAATTTCTTTAATGAGAATGGTGGCGTTACTGTGAGTGGTTCTAGTTTCATTAATAACAGTGCATGTAATGTTAGTGGTTATTATGGTGGTGGTGGTGCTATCTATAGTACTGGTGATAATGTTAGTGTGAGTGGTTCTAATTTCACAAATAACACTGCACATAGTGGTGGTGCTATCTCTAATACTGGTGGTAATGTTAGTGTGAGTGGTTCTAGTTTCATTAATAATTTTGTAAGTTGGGGTGGTGCTATCTATAGTACTGATGGTAATGTTAGTGTGAGTGGTTCTAATTTCACAAACAATACTGCAGGTTATGGTGGTGCTATCTATAGTACTGGTGGTAATGTTATTGTGAGTAATTCTAATTTCACAAATAATAATGCAATTAATAATGGTGGTGCTATCTCTAATGGTGGTGCTAATTCTAGAATAACCAATAGTAGTTTTACTAATAATAGAGCTAATAACGGTGGTGCTATTAACAATGATGGTGTCAATTTCAGCATAACTAATAGTAATTTTACTAACAATACAGCTAATACTGGTGGTGTTATTAGGAATACTGTTAATAACTTTACAATAATAAATAGTAGTTTTACTAACAATGCTGCAACTAATGGTGGTGCTATCTATAATGCTGGTGGTAGTAATTTTACTGTAAGTGGTTCTACTTTCATAAACAACAACGCAACTACTGAAGGTGGTGCTATCCGTAACACTGATCCTAATTTCAGAATAACCAATAGTAGTTTTACTAACAATAGAGCTAATAATGGTGGTGCTATTAACAATGATGGTGTTAACTTCAGCATAACTAATAGTAATTTTACCAACAATGCTGCAACAAATGGTGGTGCTATTAGGAATACTGTTAATAACTTTACAATAGCCAATAGTAGTTTTACTAACAATGCTGCAACAAATGGTGGTGCTATCTATAATGCTGGTGGTGGTAATTTTACTGTAAGTGGTTCTACTTTCATAAACAACAACGCAACTACTGAGGGTGGTGCTATCCGTAACACTGATCCTAATTTCAGCGTAACCAATAGTAGTTTTACTAACAATAAAGCTAATAACGGTGGTGCTATCTCTAATGGTGGTACTAATTTTACATTAACTAATAGTAGTTTTACTAAAAACATAGCTACTAATCATGGTGGTGCTATCCGTAATACTGTTGTTAATTTCAGCATAATCAATAGTAATTTTACTAACAACACTGCAACTAATTATGGTGGTACTATCTCTAATGGTGGTACTAATTTCAGAATAACCAATAGTAGTTTTACTAACAATACAGCTAATAACAGTGGTGCTATTAACAATGATGGTGTCAATTTCAGCATAACTAATAGTAATTTTACCAACAATGCTGCAACAAATGGTGGTGCTATTAGGAATACTGTTAATAACTTTACAATAATCAATAGTAATTTTACCAACAATGCTGCAACAAATGGTGGTGCTATCTATAATACTGGTGGTGGTAATTTTACTGTAAGTGGTTCTACTTTCATAAACAACAACGCAACTACTGAGGGTGGTGCTATCCATAGCAATGGTCTTAATTTCAGCATAATTAATAGTAGTTTTACTAACAATAGAGCTAATGACGGTGGTACTATCTCTAATAGTGGTACTAATTTCAGCATAATCAATAGTAATTTTACTAACAATGCTGCAACTAATGATGGTGGTGCTATCTCTAATAGTGGTACTAATTTTACAATAACTAATAGTAATTTTACTAAGAACATAGCTACTAATTATGGTGGTGCTATCTGTAATACTGGTGTTAATTTCAGCATAATCAATAGTAGTTTTACTAACAACACTGCAACTAATTATGGTGGTACTATCTCTAATGGTGGTACTAATTTCAGAATAACCAATAGTAGTTTTACTAACAATACAGCTAATAACAGTGGTGCTATTAACAATGATGGTGTCAATTTCAGCGTAACTAATAGTAGTTTTACTAATAATAGAGCTAATAACGGTGGTGCTATTAACAATGATGGTGTCAATTTCAGCGTAACCAATAGTAATTTTACTAAGAATACTGTAACTAATTATGGTGGTGCTATTAGGAGTACTGTTAATAATTTTACAATAACCAATAGTAATTTTACTAACAATACAGCTAATAACGGTGGTGCTATCTATAATAGTGGTACTAATTTTACAATAACCAATAGTAATTTTACTAACAATACAGCTAATAACGGTGGTACTATCTCTAATAGTGGTACTAATTTTACAATAATCAATAGTAATTTTACTAACAATGCTGCAACAAATGGTGGTGCTATCTATAATACTGGTGGTGGTAATTTTACTGTAAGTGGTTCTACTTTCATAAACAACAACGCAACTACTGAGGGTGGTGCTATCCGTAACATTGATCCTAATTTCAGCGTAACCAATAGTAGTTTTACTAATAATAGAGCTAATAACGGTGGTGCTATCTCTAATGGTGGTGCTAATTTTATAATAGCTAGTAGTAGTTTTACTGAAAACATAGCTACTAATCATGGTGGTGCTATCCGTAATACTGTTGTTAATTTCAGCATAATCAATAGTAATTTTACTAAGAATACTGCAACTAATTATGGTGGTACTATCTCTAATGGTGGTGCTAACTTTAGAATAACCAATATTAGTTTTACTAATAATAGAGCTAATAATGGTGGTGCTATTAACAATGATGGTGTCAATTTCAGCGTAACCAATAGTAATTTTACTAACAATACAGCTAATACTGATGGTGTTATTAGGAATACTGTTAATAACTTTACAATAATCAATAGTAGTTTTACTAAGAATGTTGCAACTAATGGTGGTGTTATCTATAATGCTGGTGGTGGTAATTTTACTGTAAGTGGTTCTACTTTCATAAACAACAACGCAACTACTGAAGGTGGTGCTATCTGTAATACTGGTCTTAATCTTACTGTGAGTAATTCTAATTTTGCAAACAACACTGCATATAGTGGTGGTGCTATCTATAATACTGGTGGTGGTATTTTTAGTGTGAGTAATTCTAATTTCACAAAGAATACTGCAACTAGAGATGGTGGTGCTATAAGGGCTACAAGTGCAGAACAAGAAATCATAATCGAAAACAGTGTTTTCATAAATAATAGTGCTCGTGACGGTAGTGCAATTAGTAGTTATGGCAATAATGTGAATGTTGTAATTTATCATTCTGCAGTTGCTGGTAATTCTGTTAGTCGAAATGGTGGTGTGGTCCATCATGATGGAAGTAATAGTACTATAAAGCTTATTGATTCTACTTTTACTAATAATCATGCCAAAGGAAACGGAGGAGTAGTAATTATTGTAGGAGACGACAATAATATATCTACTAATGGTTCAAATTTTACCAATAATACTGCAAATAGCGGTGCTATAATTCATTCTGATGGCGATAGCAGTAAAATCATTCTTAATAATACTAATATTTATAATAGTATTTCTAATGATGCATTAGTTGTTAGTAATGGTGATGATGGCAACATATTAGTTAATAATACTGTTGCTGATGGTAATGCTGTTAAAGTTGTGTGCGTCAATGGTGAAAACAATGCAGTTATTGATAATTCGACTGTAAAGAATGTTAATCATCATTCAGATTCTAACCTAATACTTGTAGTATCCAAGGATTCTAATAATAGATTAACAATCATTATAGTACTTACTAATAAAATCACAGGTGAACTTCTAGCTAACTATAATGTAACTTTAAAAATCAATGGAGTATTGATTACACTACAAACAGATGACAGTGGTGTGATAGTCTACTATTACACTCCAAATTCAACTAACTTCTACACAATCAGTACAGAATTCAATGGCTACACAATCACAAATTCTTCAGGAAACTTCACAAATCTACCAGTAAATGCGTCTAAAAATATAAACGTTACATTCAATAATACACAAATAATTTCAAATGATTTAAAAGGAACTTATGGACAAATCGTCAAACTAACAGCAACTCTAAGAGACACTACAACCAATAATCCAATAGCTAATGAACTAGTACAATTCTATATCAATAATAAGCTTGTTGGTCAAAATACAACTAACAGTGCAGGAATAGCTACATACTACTACAAAATAACAACAACAGGAACTCTCAAGGTTCTTACTACTTTCAACAAAAATGGTATATATCTATCATCTTCCAAAGTTTCTGAACTAACTGTTCCAAAAACAACCACACTAAAAATCACAAATAATGCTCCAAAATCTGTTAAGATGAATAAAAAGGTTAAAATCACTTCTACTCTAGCAAATATTGGACCAGACAAGTACAGTTTTAAAGTATCCTACAAACTACCAAAGACACTAATTTACGCTAAACCAAAAGTCACAACAGGAAAAATAGCTTACGACAAAAAGAAACGAACTCTAACATGGACAATAACTAATCTAAAAATCAGTGATTCCAACTCAGCAACTCTCACATGGACAGTAAAAACAAATAAAAAAGGAACAACAAATATTAAACCAACAATATCAAAAATAACAGGACTTAAAATAAGCTATAATAACAAAATAACTTTCAAAATAAACTAAATAGCTAGAATAATAGAATTTTTTTAGAAGGAGGAATAATTATTCTTTTCTTCTATCTTTTTTATCTAAAAATATTTCATTTACTTAATTAGAATATAAAACAAAATTTAAAAATTTAATTTTATTATAATTTTAATATTTATGAAAGATAAGTGTTTAATTTAGTAAATAGTTAATTATTTATTATTGGTTATAATATTCATGAACATTCTTAGCTACTTTTTTTATTTAATCCTTTTATATTATCTATTTTATCAATAATTGCTTTTTTAATAGCTTCAATATATCTAAAAGTTTTAAATAATTTTATCTTTTGTGTTTCCATATTCCTCTCATATTATCAAGTTTTAGATCATTCAAGTTCTATAGATCTTGCTTTATGCGATAAGTGATTGGAAATCTCTTACAAAACGAAGTTTAATGTCTTCTACAGATACTACGATCCTTATTTATTCTCATCTAAGGTCAGTTGCCTATTCAAGAATGAATTTTTCATATTCTAGGGGGAGAAAATAATTATTTTTTACAAAATTTTATTCATATATTGAGGGTTTAAATTTAAGATAAATCTTTAATAATTCTTAATTTATTAAAATTTAATATTTTAACTAACTAAATCAGAAATAAAATTATAATAATCATTAATATCAATATTGGTGCCGAGTAATTAAATTAAATTTTTCTGTGTTATAATTCATTTATTATAATAATTAATTTATGATTTAACTTTATATAATTAATTTTTTTAAAATAATAATATTTTCTTACTCTTTAAAATAATAATAATAAGGTAATTTTATTGATTTTTAAAATTTTTAATTTTAGAATTATTTCCCAACCTATATATGTATATTATTTTTTAAATAACCATCTTAAAGAAAGAACATTTTTATCCAAGTAGGATCTTGATGGTTTAACTGGTTCTTTATTAACAGTGTCATTGTTAAATTATTCTTCTAATCCATCTTCGTTGTAGATGAAAGAGATGATTCTGCTTTCAATTATGCTATAAATTCCTATTGAGAATAAGTAACATATTAAAAACATTATAATATTTAAATATCCGAATGTAGAGGCAGTAAGGTCTATTGAATAAATAGCTATATGAACAATAGCAATTAAAATGATTAAAAATTGGCTTATAATAAAGGCGGTTATTGTGAAAATGATAAAGAGAACAAGGGAAATTATGAAAAACTTTAAATAATTTACAATACCTGTATATTTAATAAGTTTTATTAAGTCTTTAATTTTAAATGCATATCTAAAAGATCCATTATTGTTAATCATATGGGGAATAGCTGTACTGATGAATATAAAACTAATGAAAGATAATAGTATAGCTATTAGGGTTGAACTAAAGCCAAAGTTAATGGTAAAGCTAGATAGATTGTTAAAGTTAATATTAGGTCTATCATGAAATACTATGATAGTTGTAATAGCTATTGTTGGTAAAAAGTAAATTAAGTTTACTAATAATACTTTAAGTCCTTCATATAACATCCTTCCTATATTATTGAAATCTGGCATTGAGTCATTGGTATAAGATATGTTGCCAGTAAGCCCGATTATTATGATCCTATAAGAGAATCCATACATCAGAAGCATTGGTAAAATTAAAAAGCTTAATATTGATAAAATCCCTACTTTCAAAATGCTTCCAATAGCTTTTTTATTTTTAAATGTATATTCAAATGAGCCTGCAAATATTTCCAATATCATAAATTGTTCTCCAATTTTTAGTAAAGAGTCTGTTAATAATTTTAATTTTTTATAATTCTTTAGTATATTAGTATTTAATCTAGAAATAGATCTCGTTTAATAGATAACAGTTACTAATAAATATTATGGGGTGTAAATAGGTTTTTAACTTTAATAATATCATTTTTAAAACATTTAAAAGAGGATTATACTCTTTCTATAGAACCATTTTTAATATTTATTTCTATGGATTCAAAGTCAAATAATTCATTCAAGGGTTGTTCTAGAATTAAAGATATATAGTAAGCCATTGTTATAGGAGGATCAAATCTCCCTCTTTCAAGAGCACCAACAGTTTGTCGACTGACACCTAATAGTTTTCCAAGCTGTTCTTGAGTCATTTCCAACTCTTGACGATAATATCTTACTTTATTTTTCATTAAAACCAGTTTTTTTTAGTATTGAAAATGTTTCATGATTTAATTTTTAAAATTAATATTTTTTTGTTTAGATTATTTTTTAATATCCATTTTTTTCTGTTTATTTTTTTATCATGTGATTTTCTATATTGTGTGCAAATGATAATAAATCTGCTTCAATTTGAACATTTTCAGATTTTATTGTTAAAAATTATTTAAATTTTAAATTATATGGCCAAATATCCCCTCTATTGGATCTCTTTTCTCGTATTCAATTTTTTTTTCATTATATTCGATTTTCATTCTTTGAATACCTTGTTCATTACAATATGCAGTAGATAAAACGAGTATTTTGATTTTTATTGTAATTTTCTTCGTATTTACATTTTTTCAAAATTATATATGAATTGTATTTAGAAAACTGATCAAGATAAGTTTCTTTGTTTTGGGGATGCCTGATACTTATTTAGGATTAAAGCATTAAAATCATGTTTTTCTAGATATGAAATATTTTTTCTTAAATAATAACCATTGTAATCACTTATTATAGTTTATTCAGGAATATGGTATATATTTTCTCTTAAATGCCCTTTCATAGGTACTGATTGATTTGTGCCAGTTGGTCAATTGTTTATTTTTTCTTTAAGTATTAATATATAGTGTTCATTGTCATATAAGTAGTCTTCATCTATTATGTCCTATTTATTTATTAATTATTTATTATTCGTAAATATAATTAATATTTATCTTTTTTTAGAAATGTTTATATATAATGTTAACTATAGGTGACACATTGAAAGTTTTATTAACATTTCATAATATCTTTTTGACAATATATAAAATTTTTCAATGAATTTAGATAAATAATATTAAAATTCTAAATATATTAAAAAATATTAAAATTCTAAATATATTAAAAAATATTAAAATTCTAAATATATTAAAAAATATTAAAATTCTAAATATATTAAAATTATACAATAAATTTAAGTAAAAATTAATGAATTTTGTCTTGTTTTGATAAATAGATAAACTTAATCTTTGTTCCTATTGACATACTGTTGATTATGCTATGATAACGCTGATTATTCGACGATACTACTTAAATTTTACTCTAAAAACTTCAAAGCATATGTATCTCCCATAAACCTGTATACAAAAAGTAATTATCAAATGATAATTACTTTCAAAAAATTAAATATATAAAGAAAATTTTTTAGTTTTAACTAAGAATTAAATATAAAAGGATGTGAAAAGAGAATGGGAAAAATGAATCATGAAATTATAATTAAAACTTTACTATTTACACTATTTTTTATTAGCTTATCATCAATAAATGCAACAGATTTAAATTTGAATCCAGAGGATAGTATTAATGATGCTATAACTAATGTTAATGCAAATGGCAGCACTACAAATAACAACACTATCACACTTAACAATGGAACATACAATAAAAACACAGACAGAAACAACAACATCACCATTAACAACATAAATCTCACAATAAAAGGAAATGGAGAAGTAATAATCGACGCACAACATCTTGGAAGAATCTTTAATATTATAGGAAATAGCAACATAACATTCACAACTATAACATTCAGAAATGCAAACACAAGTTCTGGAGGAGCAATTTATAACAATTTAGGAAAGTTAAACATAGTAAACTGCACATTCACCAATAATATGGCTAGTAATAATGGTGGTGCTATCTATAATGATGGTGGTGATAATATGAGTATTGTTAATTCGATATTTTATAATAATGCTGCTCAATTTGGTGGGGCTGTACATTTCAATAATATTAACCGCAGTTTCACGGTTTACAATTCAAATTTCGCAAATAATTCAGCAAACCCTTCTGATGGTGGGGCTTTAGTGGTTATTACTAATAACTGTAATATTTCCAATTCTAATTTCACAAATAATTCAGCAAATGATTGGGGTGGTGCTCTGGAATGTAGGTATGGAAATTTTACTATTAATAATTGTATTTTCATAAATAACGAAGCAAATAACTTTGGTGGGGCCATTCATAATTATAGAGCAGACTCTGTCACTGTCACCAACTCTTCTTTTAGAAATAACACAGCCAATGATAGTGGTGGTGCTATCCATAATACTGGTGGTAATTTTAGTGTGAGTAATTCTGACTTCACAAACAACACTGCAACTTATGGTGGTGCTGTTTATAGCAGTAATAACAATAGTTTAGTTAATTATTCTAATTTCACTAGTAATCAGGCTTTTGCTATTGGTGGTGGGATTTTTAATAATGGTAATATGTCTGTTTTTGGGAATCTTATGATGAATAACAGTGCTGCTTTAGGCCAGATAATTTATAATAATGGTTATCTGGGCATTTTAAACCTGACTTTCATTGATAATTCTACTAAAACTGTTAAAAATGGTAATACAGTCATTTTATATGCTTCTTTGACTGATGATATGGGTAATACTATTACAGGTCAGAATATTAGTTTCTATGTGAATGGTGTATTAATAGGTACTGTTGAATCTATTGAAGGTCTTGGTAATTTGATGTATACATCTAATACATTGGGTATTTTACCAATTAATGGTAGCTACTATGGTCATGGAACATACTCCATTGTTAATAAAAACGGTGAACTGAATGTTACTAAGTTAGCTACTAATTCTACTGTTAATGTTCCAAATATTGTTAAAGTAAAAAAAACTACTACTATAAATGGTGTTTTAACTGATGAAAATGGTAATTTTGTGGCTAATGTTCAATTTATTGTTATTGTAGATGGACAAGTTTACACTTTAACTACTGATAATAGGGGTCGTTGGAGTTTATCTTATAAACCATTTCATACAGGAAGTATAGAAGTTTTAGTGAAATTTTTAGGTGATGATAAATATTTTGGATCTCAAAATAGTACAAGCTTTAAAAGTGTTAAACAACTTAAGTATATCAAAGTTAAAGTTAAAGGTAACAGGATTATTGCAACTTTATGTGATAAAAATGGAAAACGTGTTGCTGGTGAAAAAGTTTATCTTACCCAAAAAGGTAAAATATTAGGCTTTGGAATAACAAATCAGAATGGCCAAGTAATATTTGATTATTCTGGACCTAAAATTGACTTAAAAGTTGTATTTGGGGGCTCAGATAGATATTATCCTGTTAGTGTTGTTGTTAAAGTAAATGATGATGATAATAATAAATCTAAGAACATACCACAATCAAGTAATCCTAAAGCAACTGATAAATCTAAAAACACATTAGAATCAAATAATCCTAAAATAACCATGGAAAACACAGGAATTCCTTTTCTCATAGTGATGTTAGTTCTATTAACCTTTGTTGGCTTGTTAGAATGGAGAAAGAAATAAATAACTAATGGTCAACTTTTTTTAACTCTTATTGTTTTACTAAGAGTTTTTTATCTTTTTTTAATTTTTTTAATTCAATTTTTTAATTCTTTATTTTCTATTTTTTAAATAAAATTATCATTATCTATTTTATTTTATTGGTTCTGTCAAAAATCAGTTAGATATTTAAATCTTAAATTAAAAATTTTATAAAGTTTAATTTAAAAAATATTCATTTTATTTGAAAATTTTAAAAATCTTTTATAATGCTGTAAATAAATGTTCCAGTATACATGGTAGTATTGATTTAGTAGCATTTTGAAGATTTTTAAAAGTTTATAAAAAATTTGAATTATTATCACTATCCTTCATAATTTTCTAGCTATATATTTTTAGTAATTTAGTTGGGGTTTATTCTTTTTCATAGTTTTTCATTCTTTTATATATGATATAGCGTATTATTATATATAATACGATACTTTTATATATTTCATCGAATCAATATAAAAACAAGAATAAAAAAATTCCTCAAAATGATGAAATTTAATAAATAGTGTATAGTTATATATAATTTATATATAAGAATTATTTTTCTTTAATGAATATTCATATTTTTTTATATTCATAATTAAAAATTGATTAATCAACAACCAAAATTATATTGAATTATATTAATAATACATCATGATAGATAATTATTATAATTAGTAAGATATTCTAATCATTTATAATATTTTTATTTTATATAAGAATAATATTTATAATATATTATATAATAATTATTCATTATATAAATAATAATAAATATACTAAATAAATAGTATCTAATAATAAATATTATTTATTAATAAATAGTAGACATTACTAAATAGTATATATTAATTAATATTAATTATTTACATCCTATCATATCTATTATTTATTTATAATAATTATTTATAATAAAAATAAATTTAGGAATAATCAGATATTATACAAAGGCAATATTGAATAAAACAATTAAAAAATTTAAATTTGATATAATATTTAATATTGCATAATAAGTGATTTAAAGAGAAAAGATAGAATATGAAATAGGGGGTGAATTAATGGAAGTGAAAGAATTAGAAGAGAAATTAGAAGAATATTTAGATGAATTAGAATACATTAAAAATCTATCACCACAAACAATTAAAAATTATAATGCAAGCATAGGTAAATTTATCAAATATTTAAAAAAAGAAAAGATAGAAAAGCTAGATAATCTTCTAAATATTCTAAAGAAATACATTATATATTTAAAGAAAAACAAAAAAAATCTGCAATCTTCCATCAATACCCATATAACAAACATAGCGATATTTTTTAATCATTTGGATATTAGCATAAACACGAAAAAATTAATTGGAAAAGATAAAAATAAAAATAAACCTCCAAAATATTTAGAATCAGAAGAAATTGATGAAATAATAGCTACAATTCCTAAAAATAATATAAGGGATAAAACAATCATATTAACCCTTTATCACACAGGTTTAAGAGTAAGTGAATTAACCAACTTAAATAAAAATGATATAAAACCAACAGACAATTTTAAAGTTTTTAAAATTAATGTTAAAGAAGGAAAAGGAGGTAAATATAGAATCACGTTTCTTGATAAACAGACATATGAATTAATTCAAAAAATGATATACAAAAGAACAAGAAAAGGTAGGTCTGAATCAGAAAATGCTCCACTATTTCAAAGTAATAAAATGCAAAGAATTTCAGTTAGATCAATTCAAACATTAGTTAAAAAATATGCAATAATTGCAGATAAAAAAAGAATTGAAAATGGATTAGAGACAAAATTTGAAGATCTTTTATCTCCACACACATTAAGACATAGTTATACCATTAATTTATTAAATAACAACAATAAGCCTATAAACATGGTTCAAAAATTGTTAGGTCATTCTTCTATCCAAACAACACAGATTTATTCAAATGTAGGGATAGATAAAATCAAAGATGATTATCAAAATGTAAATTGGTAAAATATATCTCTTATATATTTTAGATTCATTCATTTTTAAGCTAACAAGAAACAAAAAATGATTATTGTCATGTAAATTTAATTTTCATGATTTTATTAGTTAATGTAGCATTTTGATAATTTTTTATCTGCATCTTCTTTAGTGAATTTCCAGTTTATTTTACATTTATTTTCATTTCTATTATTTTGATAAGCTGTAGTTTCTTTAATTAAAAGATTTTTATTATTTATTCTTCTTCCAGTGCATTTTCTGTCCATTACATCAATTTCGATTTCGGCAATATTAAGCCAACTTGCATGTTTTGGAGTATAAATGAATGATAATTTACTAATCAAGTTTACAGCTTCGTGAAATTCAAAATTTTCAAGAATTAAAAGATATGTGTGAGTATTTAAATTATCCATGATAATTCTTAGTTTTTTAGCTTTAGGAAACACATTATCCACCAAATAATTCTTAGTTTTTTAGCTTTAGGAAACACATTATCCACCAAATAATTCTTAGTTTTTTAGCTTTAGGAAACACATTATCCACCAAATAATTCTTAGTTTTTTAGCTTTAGGAAACACATTATCCACCAAATAATTCTTAGTTTTTTAGCTTTAGGAAACACATTATCCACCAAATAATTCTTAGTTTTTTAGCTTTAGGAAACACATTATCCACCAAATGTTTAATATATAATGCGAAATCTTTTTTAGTTCTTCTATCTGTAACAGTTATGTCCCTTTTACCTCCTTTAAAGTCAACAG
>NZ_LWMW01000113.1 GCF_001639285.1 Methanobrevibacter cuticularis
ATTAAATATAAGAAAAATAACCTAATTAAAAAATTAAATAGAAAAAAATAACCTAATTAAAAAATTAAATAGAAAAAAATAACCTAATTAAAAAATTAAATAGAAAAAAATAATCTAATTAAAATTAAGGAATGCTAAATAAAAAGAAATGAATAACCTCAAAGGTGCTGATTTTGAAAATTAGAAAAAGATATCACTTAAAGAAAAAGAAATTAAAAGAAATTAAAAAAGAGTTAGGTGAATATGCATCTATAATCCCCAATGATGCTACTGTTGAGCTATTGGAAACAGATCCTACCCCATTTGTTTTAGTAAATGGAGAACCTTATATAATTTTAATTAATAATAAGCCATATCCCACAATAAAAGCGGCTTTAGCTAATGACATGGGCGGAAAAAAAGTTGTGGTTGATATGGGGGCGGTTAAATTTGTAACAAATGGTGCAGATATAATGAGTCCTGGAATTGTAGATGCTGATGAAAACATTATTCCTCAGGATGTTGTTTTAATCATAGAAGAAACTCATAGGAAGCCATTAGCTATTGGAATCAGTTTAATAAGAGGAAAAGAAATGGTTGAAAAGACAGAGGGGAAAGCTATTAAAACCATTCATCATATTGGAGATAACATTTGGAATCTTGAAATTTAACTATGAACAGTGTTTTAAATAGCTAAACTTATGAATAGTATTTAAATGAAGTGATAAAATGGTAAAATTGAGATATGATGCAGGAAATATTTTTGATCCAAAAGTTCATAAGATTGGGATAATCGCATTAGGTTCCCATTTAGAAAATCATGGTCCTGCTTTACCTATTGATACTGATGCAAAAATAGCTGCATACATTGCATTAGAATCATCAATTGAAAGTGGTGCTAAATTTCTTGGAATCATTTATCCTGCCTATGAAATACCTGAAATTAAACACGGCATTCACTATCCTCTTGAAGAAGTGGTTGAAAACATAACTAAAACATTAAAATCTGCAAAAAAATATTTAGATATTGAAAAAATTATTATAGTCAATGCTCATGGGGGAAATGTCCCATTAGTTACTTATCTAGATACTATTGAAAGTGAAACTCAATTAGATATAATTTTTAACAATAAAATCATTGAAAGTGAAGGTCCTCATGGAGGTTCTGGAGAAATTTCAATGGGAAAAATCCTTGGAATATTAGATGAAGATGAAGTAATTAATCAAACAAATTTAAAAGAATTTGGTGAAGTAGGCCTATCAAAATTCACAGAAGCGAGAAAACAGGACCCCAATATTGAAACTGGAGCATATGAAATTGAAAATCATGGTGTATACCTTGATACCACCTATGGAAAACAATTATTCAATTTAGCTATTAGCTCAGTTCTATTAGATATCGAAAAATTATTAGATACTCTATAAAAACGTTTTTTACCAATTCCAAATAACATTTCATACTCTTTGGTACTAGTATCCAATAGCTCTCTTCATTAACCTAACTCTCGTTTTTTCATGACTAAAATATGTATTGCACAGACCTCTTACTTTGATATAAAAATGTATGTTTTTTATTTCATTGAAATGATCATTCTGTTTCATTAGTTGGTTCAGGATCTGGTTCAGGTTCAGGCTGAGGATCTGGTTCAGGCTGAGGTGTTGGGGTTGAATCATTATTAGAATGATTATTGTAAACTACATTATTATGTTGATTAGAATCACTATTTGTCATGTTAAAATCAGAAATATTCGAAGATATATTAGAATCATTAGTCAAATTGAAAATATCTAATCCTAAAACATCTCCAGTTAATAAAGCTAAACCATTACTTATTCCAAAAGCAAAAATAGCTATTATACATATAACAACTATTTTAGCTAATCTACTTTCACTCAAAATATCACCTATATGACAAATATAATGATTAAATAAAACCTACTATTGTTCTACAAACCTTATACACATTAAAAATAAAACAATCTTAAATAAGAAATCATGATTAATAGTAGTAATCAGATTCTAATTAACAAACTATTAGTAAAAACTGATACTTACTTATACATATTATTTCTAATATATGATTTAATTTTATTTATAATTTTCTTTTTTCTGACTTATTCCACTGCAAAAATTGAAATTTTTAAAAATTGGAATTTTGTTTACAATATATCACGAATAAAAAATAAACAATAAAATCAAAAACATAGATTCCTTTCATAGTAACTATAAAACTTTCATAGTAACTATAAAATAATAGAAAAGAGATTAAAATTTTTCAATTTTAGCTATTGAAATCAAAAGATTGATTTATTATGAAAAGAATATTTAGAAGGAAAATATATAATAAAAGTAAAGAATACATGATATAGTGATAAAATGAAAACAATAGCTAAAGAATTTGAAGCTGAAATAAATATTAAAAAATCACGATTTATTTGTAGAATATTTCCAGCAAGAGATTCCCACGAAGCTAAGAAAATCATCCAAAGAATAGCTAACAAGTATGCTGATGCTACCCATAATTGTTCTGCTTACCTAACCCAAGACTCAGAAGGTTATGACGATGATGGAGAACCTGGTGGAACTGCAGGAAGACCTATATTAAATGCCTTGAAAAAAAATGAATTAGAAAATATTGTAGCTATTGTAACAAGATATTTTGGTGGAATAAAACTTGGAGCTGGTGGATTAGTGAGAGCTTATAGTAAATCAACTATTGAAACCATAGCTATTGCTGAAATTGTTGAAATGGATATTTATAAAATTTATAAAATTATTTTTGATTACAATAATGTAAAAGATATTGATAATGAAATTAGAAATTATAATATTCGTATCTTAAATAAAAAATACACAGATAAAGTGATTTACAAAATAGCTATTAAAGAGGCAGCTCAGCTTGATTCTTTTACTAAAAAATTTAATTTAAATATGAAAGTTAACTTTTTATGTGAAGAATATTTAAATTAAAAAATATTCAACAATATTAAGATAATTTTACAATAGATTTATAAACTAGTTTTCATAAAATATTGAATGCATATATGTATGCACTAACTATAATTATTCATGTTGTTTTAGATTTCAGTGCCAAATAAACAGTGACAAGTCAGAAACATAAGATTAAACACTTGAAGTTAGTAAAAAAGCTATTAAATAAATGGTTAATTTTATAGCTTAAATCGATATTTAAAGTATAAATAGGATTTGAAAATCAGTTTTATATCTAATTAATTTAGTACTCTCAAATAATACTGGTTTTCTACAAATCCTTTATACATACTTATTTTTTATTCTTTATTCATATTCTTCCCTTATATTTTAATTTTATTAGATTATTCATATTCTACCATCATATTTTAATTTTATTAGATTATTTTTATTCTTCCCTTATATTTTAATTTTATTAGATTATTCATATTCTACCATTATATTTTAATTTTATTAACTTATTTATATTGAAACATCATCTTTAATTTTTAATAATAATTCCCCATTATCCTTTTTCAATCTCATTAATTAGCTTTTTAGCTATATTAACTGCTTTTTTATTATTATATGCATTAGCTATTCTTTTTACTGCTTCTAGGTTTCTCACAATTTTATCAAGCCAACTGAAAACATCCCCAGGATATGTTTGAATTTGATAATTCTTAAGTAATTTTTTTGAAATATCTAAAGGATCATTCCTTTTTAGTCTTTGATCTATGATAAACTTAGAAATTCCTCTTTGAAGACAATCACAAAATGGTTTATCTTTACATTCACACCTTAAAAAATCAATTTGTATCTTCAAAAGAGACTCTTGGAATTTTTTATCCAATTTACCTATTGTATCTCCTGAAGAAATAATATCAAGCGTGGATTCTGAGAATAATCTAGTTGAAAAATTAGCTTTTAAAGCATTTACAATTTGTTTGTGAACCACTGGAGAAAGATATGCATTTTCAAAATATTCTAATTCCATAGCTATGTTAATAATCCTAGAATACATATCTTCTTTTTTATCTACTGATTTCTTTAAACATTTGTCTCCAGATTTAATCGAAGATTTAGATGATGAGGAATTAGATAACGGCCTATTTAATGATTTTTTTATGAAGTCTCCTTCTTCAATTGTCAAAAAAGACATTGATACTGCTTTACCATATTTTGTAGAAGTTATAAATTCATTTTCATTTAGATTAGCCTTACTATCAATTGCTAAATTCTTATTTTTAGGATTTTTATGGCTTATTTTATTATTTTGAATATTATTAATAGTTATCAATTTCCTATCATAAATTTCATCAATGGCTTTTTCTAGATCCATTGGAATAGGAAATCGTTTATAAAAATCATGAATATCTGAAATGGCTTTTAATGATTTTGAACAAATATCTGATAATAGCTGTTCTAAAAGATCATCTTCAGAGTATTCAACGTTGACATTTTCAACATCACTTTCAAGTAGAGAAATAGCTACTGATTCCTCACTTTCATTATCGAATTTATTAGCTATTTCAGGTAATAGATAGACAACTCCCCTATCATGATAGCTAGGTCTTCCTGCTCTTCCAAGCATTTGTGAAAATTCATTTGGAGAAATCCACTTATTTCCCATTAGTAATGTTTCAAATATCACTTGAGAGGCTGGAAAATCAACTCCTGCAGCCAGAGCTGCTGTAGTGACCACAGCAGAAATTTTACTATTTGCAAAGTCTTTCTCAATTTTTTCTTTCTTAAAATAAGAAAGCCCTGCATGATAAGGTGAAGCTTTAATTCGTTTTCGAGTTAAATAATCAGCTATTTGGTGAGTTTTTCTCCTAGAATTAGTAAATATTATGGTTTGGCCAACATAACCCTTAGAGGATTTAGTATGAAATTCTTTTAAAATTAGTTTCCTAATTAGATTTCTCTTTTCAAGATCATTTCTTACAAAAATAAGATAACGTTCCAAAGGAACTGGACGCTCACTATAGCGAACTAATTTCATGTTGAAATTATTTGCCAACTGTTTAGGATTTTTAACTGTAGCAGACAAGCCAATAATTTGTGTAGAAGGAAAAATATTTTCTAATCTCCTAATTAAGCCATTTAATCTGACTCCTCTAAATTCATCATCTAGAGTATGAATTTCATCGATTAATACTACCCCTAACTCTTTTAGAAGATCAAATTTACCAGATCTAAGAAGAAAGTCGATTCCTTCATAAGTGCCGACTATTATATCACTATTGGCTACATTTGAATCCGGGAGTTTTAGCTCTTCTTTAGCATTTATACGATTCATTCCAACTTTTATAGCTACCTTAAGTCCAAGTGGTTCATATCTTTTTTTAAAATCTCTATATTTCTGATTAGCCAATGCAACAAGAGGAGTTAAAAATATGAACTTTTTACCTTTAAGTGCTTGAGGAATTCCTGCTAACTCACCAATTAAAGTTTTTCCACTTGCAGTAGCAGAGACCACAAGAAGATTTTCGCCTCTAAGCAATCCTTCTTTAATAGCTAAATATTGAACAGGTAATAAATATTTGTTATTTTCATCTAAAAGAACTTGTTTAAACTTTTGTGGAATTTTAAGACGATTTAAAGCTATTTTAGGAATTTTTTTATCATCCTTTACTTCGATTCTATCAAATAATGTTAATTTTGAATTAGCTAAAGGATCAAATTTAGGATCCATCACAGATAAAACTTTATTAAGATTTCCTGTTTCATTCAATATCCTTTTAAAATTTTTATATGATCTTTTATCAAATCCACGTAGTTTCAATTCTCTTTTTATTACATCCTCAGCGCAAAGCTTACAGATATTTTGATTATGATAGCTATAACTGAAGTTAGAGTTTATTATGGTAATATCCCCCTCTAGAGTGCAGTGAGTGCATATTCGCGTGAATCTAACTTCAACACCTAATGATTTTAAAAATTCCTCCATCTTTTCATCTCTAGAAGTCAAAAAAACAACTTGGCTTTTAAAAAGTTTAATAGCTTCAGAAGGAGGAAGTAACTTTTCTTCATTTTCATACTTAGCTATGAACTTATTAATAGATATTCCATCAGAAATTTCATTAAATTTAAGAACACCTAGAAACTTAGGAGATCTTTTTGTATTTAATACTCCTTTAGGACTTCCAATTGGATAAAATTCCCAAGTCCTCTTTTTTTTAACTAAAACTATCATTTAAAAATCACATGATCAATATCATTTTATAAATTAATTAAAATATTGATTAACTATCTAATTAATTAATTTATAAATAATCAAAATAGCTAGCATCTAGATAATAATTAATTTAATATTCCTTACTTAATTATACATATAATACTTATGGTCTTGATTGTTAATAAAATTAAGCTAAAGACTTACAAAGTAATAAGCTTAATATCATATGAAATTAATATATATGTATAAATTAAAACTAATTAAATGAATATAACTAAACTAATTAAATGAATATAACTAAACTAATTAAATGAATATAAATAAACTAATTAAAGAATATAACTAAACTAATTAAATGAATATAAATAAATAGATATGAGGATGATAGTTTGGCTGATTTATACAAGGAACAACTGGAAAAAGCTGGAAAATTTCATGGCGATATATGTGGAGGTATTATATCAGGGACCAAACTTGCAATGTATGGTCTAGAACAATTAGGTATGGATGTAAATAAAAAAAATAAGAACTTAATGGTTTTTCTAGAAATTGATAGGTGCATGTCTGATGCAGTTCAAGCTGTTACAGGATGCTCTCTTGGAAGAAGATCATTAAAGTTAAACAATTATGGTAAATTTGCAGCTACTTTTTATGACATATCCACAGGTAAAGCTATTAGAATAAGTGATAAGGAAGATGATAATTTTAACCCTATAGAAGAAACTACTGAAGAGAAAATTGAAAGATACGCAAATACGCTAGGGAAAGATTTATTTAAAATCCAAGAAGTTGAAGTGGATATAGATGAAAATGAATTACCAGGAAAACCAAGAGATAAGGCTATCTGTTCAGTGTGTAATGAACGCATAATGGATGGAAAACAGGAAATAATTGAAGGTAAAATTCTTTGCAAATCTTGTCTTGACAAACCTTATTATAAGATTATATAATTAGAAACAAAAACAACAAAACAAAAACAACTACATGAAAAATATTCAAAATATAATAACTATCTAAATAAAAAACTACCTAAATCAATGAGATAATAAAAAATTCAATCTAACAAATACATTAATATAATAAGAATCAAGATATAGAAATTAGATTATTAATACAAAGGATTATAGGAAGAAGAATAATGAAAAAATTTACTAAAAAGCAAATAGCTATAATCTTAATAATTTCTTTCATTATTATTTTAGTAAGTGCTGTTGCTTTGAATTTGATGACTAAAGATAATATTCAAAATGGTATTTGGGTTAAAGGAAAGAATATGAACGATGTTGACTTAGATACTTTGTCTAAATATGGTATTGAAAATATATTCTTACATTCAAATGCAGTGGACAGATTTGGAGAAAAAAATGTTACTGAATGGATAAAAAAAGCCAACTCTAAAAATATTAAAGTTCATATTTGGGTTCAATGTTTTTATGATAATGGAAAATGGATTAATCCCATTAACACCAAAGAGAAAAAAATTAATTATCCATTCTTCAATGAAAAAATCAGTGCAATTGAAAAATTAGCAGAAATTCCTGGAGTTTCAGGTATCCAATTAGATTATATTAGATATCCTGGTAATGCTTATAAATATGATTATTCAAATGAAGTAAACTCCCATAGTGCTATTTCAAAATTCGTGTCTATGGTTAGTGATAATCTTAAAAATAAAGACTTGACATTATCTATTACTGTTATGCCTGAAAAGGAAGATACAAAATATTATGGTCAAGATGTTGGGACTCTATCACAATATGTTGATGTTGTTATACCTATGGCTTATTCTGGTAATTATGGGCAGGACTCCAATTGGATCCGTGAAACAGCAACATATTTTAAGCTCACTTCAATTTGGGCCAATGTATGTATGGGAATTCAGAATTATGAAAGTGATACTAATGAAACACCTTTATCTGCGAATCAACTCAAAGAAAATTGTAAAGCAGCAATAGATGGTGGAGCAAATGGTGTTGCAATATTTCCATGGGACCTTATGAAAAATTGGTTTGATATGAGAGATTTAAAATAAATCATGACCCTATTTATTTTTCATAAGTAATTTAGAACAATGATATTTGAGAAAAATATTAAAATATTAAAAAATCACATGATATAGTCCTAAACATTTGATTTAAAAATAATATTAAATTGTTATAGTACTTCTCGTGACTTATCTAACATTCGATCATTAGAATTGAGTTTGGAAAAAAGCTCTAAAAACCTTTAAAAACATGAATAAATACTTACAAAATGGAAAAAAATATTTTCCATTATTGTTTTGTCCATGTCAAAAAAGTTTGGAAAAATACTATAATCGTTAAAATTCTTTTATTTATAATAAATAATGATTAAAATGAATATTTAAAAATATTATAATTTTGAGAAGTTTTGTCCAATACTATATAAAATTCTTTTATTTATAATAAATAATGATTAAAATGAATATTTAAAAATATTATAATTTTGAGAAGTTTTGTCCAATACTATAGTATAAAATATTTAATTTTAATAAATTAAGAATTAATATAAATTTATATTACATTTAAAACCATAATATTAAAAATAAAACTTTGTGAATAATAATTATTTCTCGTCTTCATAAGATAAAAAAAAAATAGAAACACGACTAAAAATATATAACTATACTAAAGAAAAAAAATAATTAGTATAAATAAAAAATGGGAAATAAAAAAGTAAATATTACAGTCAATATTAATTAAACTGCCTCTCTACCTCTTTCTCCAGTTCTTATTCTTATACTTTCATCAACTGTTGAAATAAATATTTTTCCATCCCCTATTTCTCCTGTTTTTGCACTATCTATAATACAATCTAAGACAGGTTCAAGATTTTCATCATTGACAACAATTTCAATTCTTGTTTTTGGAATAAGGTCAATACAGTAGTTTGATCCCCTATAAGATTCTTTTACACCAAATTGTCGCCCTCGGCCTTTAACTTCAGCTACATTCATGCCGTCACAGCCAATAGCTACAAGTGCTCTTTTAACATCTTCAAATTTTTCTTGCCGAATTATTGCTACCACTTTTTTCATAATAAATCTCCTTATCTGTTGATATTTAATAGTTTCAATACATTCATTTCCAATCTTCATTAATTTATATTTATATTTACATTTAAAGATTATAAATATCTGTCCTTAAATGCATTTCTATCAATGGATGTAAATTTTTTAAAGATTTTAAATATCTTATTTTTAATATTTTTTATCATCATACTTATAATCCATATCCAGATTCATTAATTACATCATACTTATAATCCATATCCAGATTCATTACATCATACTTATAATCCATATCCAGATTCATTACATCATACTTATAATCCATATCCAGATTCATTACATCATACTTATAATCCATATCCAGATTCATTACATCATACTTATAATCCATATCCAGATTCATTACATCATACTTATAATCCATATCCAGATTCATTACATCATACTTATAATCCATATCCAGATTCATTACATCATACTTATAATCCATATCCAGATTCATTACATCATACTTATAATCTATATCCAGATTCATTACATCATACTTATAATCTATATCCAGATTCTTCATGAAGATGGGTATCCAAACCTTCGAGTTCGTCTTTATCACTTACTCTAAGGCCAATTGTCCAATCAATGATTTTTGCAATTATTATTGTTATTACAAATGCATAAACTATTGTAGCTATAACAGCAACTAGTTGGATTACAATTTGAGATGGGTTACCAGTTAGTAAGCCTGCAACTCCACCTATAGCTGGTATTGCAAATATACCAGTAGCTATTGCTCCCCACATACCAGAGATACCATGAATTCCAAATACATCTAATGCATCATCATATCCAAGTTTTGGTTTAAGATATGTAATAGCTAAGTAAGAGACAATTGAAGCTCCTATACCAATAACTAATGCTCCTCCAACATCAACAAATCCTGCTGCAGGAGTTATACCCACAAGTCCAGCTATTGCACCAGAAATCGCACCAAGAACTGTTGGTTTTCCTTCTTTTATAGTGTCAATACATACCCATGCAACAAGACCTGCAGCTGCTGCAATGTTACTTACTAAGAGTGCTGAGGAAGCAAGTCCTCCTGCAGATAAAGCAGATCCTCCATTGAATCCCATCCATCCAAACCATAGGAATGCTGCACCAAGTACAGAATAACCTAAGTTATGAGGTAAGAGGGCTTTGTCTTTCCTAGCACCAAGTAGAAGTACTAAAGCCAATGCAGAAACACCAGAAGAAATGTGAACAACTGTTCCACCTGCAAAATCAAGAGCTCCTAATTGCATTAACCATCCACCACCCCATACCCAGTGGGCGATAGGAATATAAACTACTGAAATCCATATTATAATAAAAGCGAACCAAGCAGAGAATTTCATTCTTCCGATAACAGCTCCTGAAATAAGTGCTGCAGTCAGTCCCGCAAATGTTAGTTGAAAGGCAACAAATGCTAAAGATGGGATTGATCCACTCAATGAGTCTATACCCAAACCTGTCATTAAAAGATTAGTTGGATATCCAATCAAACCATTAATTGTCTCCCCAAATGCAAATGGATAACCATAAATTACCCAGATTATACTTACAACTGCAAATGCAATTAAAGTTAAAAACATAGTATTTAAAACATTTTTCTTTTTAGCTAATCCACCGTAAAAAAAGGCAATACCCGGAATACTCATTAGAAGTACTAAAACAGTTGAAATGAGTACCCAAGCAGTGTCTCCTGAGTTCAATAAACTTTCCACCATAAATATCTTTTCTCTTAAATTTTTTTGTAATTATTTTTAAAATCTACCAACTTATCCGAATGAAATGAACTTAATCTAAATTAAAATCTAAACAGAATCATGATTAATTTATTAAATTGATATTAAATTAATCTCATCTAAATTAAATATAATCTAAATTAATATTCAATTATATTTTATATTTATTAATTCGAATTGGTTTATATAATCGATTTATACAACTCTAAGTGATGTCAAAAATCTCAAATTAAATTAGAAATCAATAATATTCTTAATTTAAAATTGTGTACTTATAGTGATTATTTAATATAATAAATAAAAATCAGATAATTTCTGAAAATAGCTAAGAAGAGGTTTTTAATATTCATTTAACTAGTTAATAGAAAAAAATATCAATCATATATCACAATTACATTGACATTTATATAGGTAACTATTTTTTCATTATTATTCATTTTTATTGCATTATATTAAATTTCAAAATTTTATTTAATTAAAAAACATTAATTATATCATGCTATTTAATTTAAAAAAATTTTAATCAGCTATTTTATTATATTTCTCCAAATTTAACATCATGATTTTATATCTAATTTTATATCTTACATTTTTTTATCACATTAGTGCCGGAAGTCGGAAACCTTATTCCGATATATTAAGATTATCTAACATCACATATAAATGTTATGGTAATATTCAAATAAATTATTATGAACAATAGAAAACTAAAAAAGATTAAATAAGTTTTATTTAACATAATAATTGATTTAAAAGATTTATATTAAAAATAAATAGCTATTATAATGAAAATTATTTAATGAAGACTAGTAAATAGAATACCTTTTAAAATGTCATCCATATAAATTAATAGTTTTTAGTAAATATAATATATTAATAATTAACTAAGAAGTAGAAATTGTAATAAGATAAACATGATTAAAAAATATATCAATAATCTCAATATTATTTAAAATCAAAATAAAATAACATTATAATGAAAATCGAACTTTAAATTAATATTTATCTTGAAATAAGAATCGAAATAAAAATTAAAATAATAATCAAAATAATAATTTAGAATATGAATTAAAAAATAATAAATAATAATCTAATTAATATAAAGTAATTAATAATATAATATGACAAATATAAAGAATAATATAAGAGAAAAAACTAATAGCTCATTAGCTAAAAATATAGAAAACTAATAATTCATTTTATTATAAATGATATAGAAAAATAAAAAAATTATTAACTATTGTAGATATATTAATGAAAATAGAAAGAAAATTAAGACATGATTAATTTACATGAAGGTGGTAATTTGAATCCTATCAAAAAAGGCAATCTCCTTGTTATATTCTTAATAGCTATTATAGCATTTGGAACAAGTAATGTAGTAGCTTCTGTTACTGATGGAGAATCAATTTTAAATCTGTTTAACATGACAAATAATGAGACTACTAAGTTAGTTACTGTAGGTGAAGAAAAATTCGTACCATTGACGATTAATCAAGTAAATATAGTAAATAATACAACCAATGAAACTAATAAAACTAATAAAACTAATTCTACTAACTCTACAATTGATAATTTAACTAATATTTTCATGCAAAATAATGTATCCAATTAAAATAATACAAAAACCAATCAATTAAATATCCAATTAAAATAATACAAAAACCAATCAATTAAATATCCAATTAAAATAATACAAAAACCAATCCATAATTATTAGAGATGATATAAAATGTCTGAAAAAAATGAAGTTGGAGCTAAAATACAAAATTTAAGAGAATCAAGAGATATGACTACTAAAACATTAGCTGAAGAAAGTAATGTAAGTTTAGACCTCATAAGCGATATTGAAAAAGGGAAAGTTGTACCATCATTAACTCCATTGACAAAAATAGCTAGATCACTTGGAGTTAGACTTGGAACCCTTCTTGATGACGCTCCACAAACAGGCCCTATTTTAGTGAAAGAAGGTAAAAGTGATAAAGTTGTTTATTTTTCTGGTGAAGAAAAGCAAACTGATGTTAGTGCTTTAGAATTTCATTCATTAGGTGCTGGAAAATATGATAGGCATATGGAACCTTTTATAATAGATGTTCATACTAACAATGGAGAATTTGAATTATCCTCCCATGAAGGAGAAGAATTTATATACGTCCTAGAAGGAGCTATTGAATTGAAATATGGGCAAGATAGCTATATTGTTAAAAAAGGAGATAGTATATATTATGATTCAATAATTCCTCATCATTTACACTCTTATAATAATGAAAAATCCAAAATTTTAGCTGTTGTTCATACACCTGTTTAATTAAACAATAGCTATTTAATCTTATTTTTATTATTACTACTATTTTTATTATTATAATATTCAAAATAACTCGTTTTTTACTTTTTTTACTTTTTAGATCAATTGTAGATCAATAATAGTATTGAGATCTAATATGAAATATTATTGAGGTTAAAATAATCACTTTAGTAAGATTTCTATATTCTTCCTAATTTTTTAAAAAGATATTTCTTTCCATTACAAAATCATTAAATATTTCTTTATACATATGATTAATTTTATGATTTAATATGATAGAATATATATAAATATAAGATAAAGAGGATATTATGTTCAAAATAACTGTTACCCCAAGATTTGGAGATATTGATTCATTAAAACATGTGACCAATACAGTGGTTGGTGATTGGTTTGAAACCGGGAGAAATGAAATATTTAGAATTTTCACTCCTGATTTAGATACTAGCTATGAAAAATGGAAACTTATAATGGTTAGAACTGAATTTGACTTTATTGATCAGATGTATTATGGTTTTGATGTTGAAATTAGGACTTTTATTGATAAAATAGGAACTTCTTCATTTACTGTGGGTCATGAAGCTTGGCAAAAAGGTAAATTAAAATCTAAAGGAAAAGCTGTAATCGTCCATTATGACTTTATTGAACAAAAATCAAAACCAATTCCTGAAGAAATTAAAGAAAAGCTGAGAAAACACACTTGTGACGAAGAATAATATTATAATACTGCAGTTTTTTTAAAAAATAAAAATAAAAATAAAAAAGTTAAAAAATAAAGAATAATAATGAATTAATAACTAAATAAGCAGAAAAAGATAAAAAATACACTATAAAATGGTAATATTTATGGTTTTCACAGAAACTACATTAGGAGAATTCTTTGAACAACAAGTCAAAGAACAGGGCGACAGGGAGTTCTTAATATATCCTGATCGAGATTTAAGATTTACTTACAATGAATTCAATAATAGAGTCAATATGTTAGCAAAAGGCCTGATTTCAATAGGGATAGAAAAAGGAGATCATATAGGGATTTGGGCCAAAAATGTTCCAGACTGGTTAACATTTATGTTTGCAACAGCTAAAATAGGAGCTGTACTTGTAACAGTCAATACTGCTTATAGAGATCATGAATTGGATTATATATTAGAACAATCAGATATGAAAGCATTAGCTATTATTGATGGTTTTAGAGATATTAATTATGTGAAAATTCTTTATGACATAATTCCTGAACTAAAAACATGCAAAAGAGGAAGTTTAAAAAGTGAAAAGTATCCTTTTCTTAAAAATATCATATATATCGGTCAAGAAAAGCATAGAGGAATGTACAATACCAATGAACTAATGTTACTCGGTAATCACCAAACTGAGAGTGAGTTAAACAAAATTAAATCATCTTTAACAAATGAAGATGTAATAAATATGCAATATACCTCAGGAACCACAGGATTTCCAAAAGGTGTTATGCTAACTCATAGAAACATTTTAAATAATGGCCACTCTATTGGAGAACGAATGAAATTAACAGAAGAAGATCGATTATGTATTCCAGTGCCATTATTCCATTGTTTTGGTATTGTTTTAGGAGTTCTCTCTGTATTAACCCATGGTGCAACAATAGTAATGCTTGAAGAATTCGATCCACTACTAGCTATTTCAGCTGTTCAAAAAGAAAGATGTACAGCTATTCATGGAGTTCCAACTATGTTTATATCAGAACTATCACACCCTATGTTTGATATGTTTGATGTTTCATCACTTAGAACCGGAATCATGGCAGGATCAACATGCCCTATTGAAACAATGAAAGAAGTCATGGAAAAAATGAATATGAAAGAAATAACAAGTGTTTATGGACTCACAGAATCTTCTCCAGGCATGACACAAACAAGTGCCGATGATACATTAGAGAGAAAAGCTAACACTGTAGGAAGAAGATATGATGATGTTGAAGTTAGGATTGTAGACCCTGAGACCAATAAACCACTGAAACCTGGAGAAACTGGAGAAATATGTTGTCGTGGTTACAATGTAATGAAAGGTTATTATAAGATGCCAGATAAAACAAAAGAAGTTATTGATGAAGAAGGTTGGCTACACAGCGGAGATTTAGCTACAGTTGATGAAGATGGGTATTATACCATAGTTGGACGTATAAAAGATATGATTATTAGAGGTGGGGAAAATATATATCCTCGAGAAATCGAAGAATTCCTATTCACAATCGATGGAGTAAAAGATGCTCAAATAGCTGGTATTAAAGATGAAAAGTATGGGGAAATTGTTGGAGCTTTCATTATAAAAGAAGAAAATTCTGATTTAACAGAAGAAGATATTCGCGATTATGCAATAAACCAAATAGCTAGATACAAAGTCCCTAAACACGTTTTTTTCGTTGAAGAATTCCCATTAACAACTAGTGGAAAAATAAAAAAGTACGAACTAAGTGAATTGGGCTATGAATTGGTTCAAAAGAAATTAAATGAAGAAAATTCATTATAATAATATTCTGGTAATTTTGTCGCTTTAAAAGTTCGAATAATTCTTATTATTCTTATAAAGATAATTCTTTTAATAAAAATCTATAAAGTAAATAAAAGTATATAAAGTAAATAAAAATCTATAAAGTAAATAAAAAGTATATAAATTAAATAAAAATCTATAAAGTAAATAAAAATATATAAAGTAAATATAATAAATAGCTATTTTTATTTATTTTTCTGATTTAATTAAGATTAAAATCATTTTAAAAGGTTTTATAGCCATTAAACTATGAGGTTCATTAGCAGGCATAATAATCATTTGATCCTTTTTAACAATGTTTTCCTTTTCAGAAATAGTTATTTTGGCTTCACCATCTATAATTTGAACCATTGCATCAAATGGAGCACTGTGAGTACTTAATCCTTCTCCTTCATCAAATGCAAATATTGTTACTGTTCCAGTTTCTTTTCTAATTATTTCTTTACTTACAACAGCCTGTTTTTGATATTCTATTAAATCATGAATAGTTTTAACCTCATTAATCAATTAGATCACCTTAATTTAAAAAATTTTTTCTTTAAAAATGACTTTTGGCCAAGACTCAGTTTTTAAAATAAATATATAAATTATCTATGAATATTTAATTACTTAATTATCTTTTATTAATTGTGATTAATTGTGATTAATTATAATTGATTCACAGTACCATTATAAAAAAAATCCAAATAAAAAAAAAAGCTTTGTAGAAACCCTTTAAGAAATATATTTATAAAAAATATATTATTAAAAATGCTTTATTGTGAATTTAAAGAACTAAATTCACAATTTAATTTCACAAAGTAAAAATTTAAAGTGTAAAAAATAATGGTTTCTACAAAACCAAAAAATTAATAAAAAACTATATTTACCAACCTCTATCTTGCATACGCTCTGCATCAGAAATTTCAGATATTTCTAAACCTTTCATAGCCTCACCTAAACCTTTAGAAACTTCTGCAAGAACTTCTGGCTTATCATAGTTAGCGGTTGCTTCAACAATAGCTTTTGCAAACATTTCTGGGTTTTTTGATTTGAATATTCCAGAGCCTACAAAAACACCATCTGAGCCTAATTGCATCATAAGAGATGCATCAGCAGGAGTAGCTATTCCCCCAGCAGCAAAATTAACAACTGGCAATTTTCCAATTTCAGATGTAGCTTTTACAAGTTCAAATGGAGCTTCAATGAATCTAGCAAAGTTACGAAGTTCTTCTTCCTCTTTATCCCTTATTTCACGGATTTCTCCCATAACTCTCCTCATATGACGAACAGCTTCTACAATATTTCCTGTTCCAGGTTCACCTTTAGTACGAATCATGGCAGCACCTTCATCAATCCTACGCAAAGCTTCCCCTAAATTTCTTGCACCACATACAAAAGGTATTGTAAATTCTTTCTTGTTAATGTGATATTCTTCATCAGCAGGTGTAAGTACTTCACTTTCATCTATCATATCTACACCTAATGTTTCTAAAATCTGAGCTTCAGCTATATGACCAATTCTTGCCTTTGCCATGACTGGAATAGAAACAACATCAAGAATTTCTTGAACCTTATTAGGATCAGCCATTCTTGCAACTCCTCCAGCAGACCTAATATCTGCAGGAACTTTTTCTAATGCCATTACAGCAACTGCCCCAGCATCTTCAGCTATTGCAGCTTGTTCAGCATTAACTACATCCATTATAACTCCACCTTTAGTCATTTTAGCGAAGCCTTCTTTTAATACATCGGTTCCTTTTTCCATAATATAATTCTCCATTATTTAAGTCAAATGAATAGTTATTCTCCATAGGATATTAATTAGAATATTCCAAAATATTATTTCATCAACTTAAATTTAATATAGTTATTTATCAAAAATTTCTAATTAAACATAATATTAAATTTATTCATTAAAATACACTATCAAAATATACTATCAAATAAAATATTAAATTTATTATTATAATATAATATTGAATTAGTAATATAACAATTATTATATTCTTTTTTAGTCTTATAAATATTTTTAATTCTAATAGTTATTATGAATAATTAAAATGAAAATAAATAATATATAAATAAACAAGGAGATCATGGTTAGGGATTTTTTTATTTAGAATTTTTTGAAACTGTAAACAACAAAACATTTGAAATATTATTGGATTAAATTTTTTACGTGTTTTTTATATATTATAACTGCCAAAAAATTTTAATTAAAAAAACAAGACCCATAAAAACAGAAAAAAATAAACAACATGGAAAATTTATCAATCATGAACCATCCTTGCATATATAAATCGCTTATTAAAATATTAAAAAATACAGTTTCCTTATTAAAATATTAAAAAATATACTTGCCTTATTAAATTTAAAAAGAATAAATTTAAGTTATATAGGATTATAAAACATTTTTTAGTAGATATGATAATAAATAAAATATAATTATATTTCGTTTATACAAGAAAATATTTTACTGTACAATAACTAAGAATGAAATTATCATTTTTATGAAATTATTTTTAAAAAATATAAAAAAACTTTTATAATTATAGAAATATAATATTAAAAGTAGGGCTCTGTAGAAATCATGTTAAGTATTATGGGATCACATATTATGTATTACCAAAATAATAGGGTGATCCCATGTTCAGTTTATATGTGATAATGAGTTAATAAAATTTACCTTTGTGTCCTTTGAAATTGCTAAGATGTCTTTATCAGAGTATTCCTGTGAAAAATCAAAACATATTTATACTCAACCCCAATTAATGGCGTTAATATG
>NZ_LWMW01000114.1 GCF_001639285.1 Methanobrevibacter cuticularis
AAAATAAAATAAGTCTAATTTTAAAAAGGTCTTTAAAAATCTTAAACCAATCAACAACTGACTAATTAAATAAAATTAATAAAATAAAGAACATCTAAGAGAAATATTTCTAAAGTTGACAGAGTTGATATTCAATATGCGTATTTCCAATAATAAGTAAATGCCATTGTTTTCTGTTTTTCGAAAATGAATTATTTATAAAAATTGTTTTTGTCTTTGTAATTTTAGTCTATCATATTTATTTAGCTGAACATTACTATTTTATAGATTTAATGAATTTTTAATAATATTTCTCAAAAAAATTAATTAATAATAGCTATTTTTACAAAAAAAGGTTAATTATGTAAATTAATTAAAAAAAGGTTAATTATGTAAATTAATTAAAAATAGCCATATAAAATAGAATATTATAAAGTAAAATATCTTTTATTATCTGAATAATAAAGGATATAAATTATCATTTCATGGAAAACTTGAAATAACACATATAATGTAAAAATAGACAGCCCTAATAACTACCTACGACGAAGCTATGAAGCATTAATTCCATATCTAACAATTGATAAAAAAACAAAACCCAATTGTTAATAAAAAAAGATTGCTTAGAAGATGAAATTATGAAGATTAAAAATTCAGTTGATGTTTTATTGAATAACAGGGAAAAATTAGTTTCCTAATAAGCTATTATAATAAAAAAATTGACATGAAAAATATATAGCTTTTTTAGTGTATCCAAACAATATGTTCTTTATTGTCAAAGTCATCATCAAAGCTGAATATTTCGTATATATTTAATTCTTTCATTACTTCTATACTTAGTGCATCAGCTAATCCCAAAGTAGCTTTATATTTAATTAGTGTTTCCATTGCTCTTTGGGTTAGCTCTTTGTTTTCATAGATAATAGTAAATTCAGATGTGATAGTTTCATATACTTCACTTATTGCTTTTGTGTTTCTATTTAGTCTTTTTAGAAGTAAATTTATTGTTTCAGTTAGAACTGCATTAGTAATTACTAATTCCTTCCCTTCAAGTTTTTCAAATAATTCCAAAGCATTTTCATGATCTTCTTCGCTGTCAACAACAAGAGAAACTATATAGCTACTATCTAAGAATATCATTATCTATAGTTCTCCATTTCTTAGTTTTCTTTTATCTTCAACAACATTAAACGGTTTATCTGTGGTGTATCTACCAGCTAAGTCTTTAAAACTTAACTTAGATTTCTTACTTTGAAGTTTTAAATTTATAGCATCTTTTATAAATTCAGGAATAGAACTTCCTTCTTTTTCAGCTTCTTTTTCAATCTGCTTTAAATATTTATCTTCAATTTTAATTTTTGTTTCTACAAGTGCCATAAACTATCATGTCCAATCTTTTATATTTTTTTACTTAGAGTAAAAAACATTTCATTTTATCATAACGATTATATAATAAAATAAAACCACACATAGATATATTGATTTTTTATATTAATAAAATTTTCTTATAAAAAAATAGAAGATGAAATCATGAAAAACAAAAATTCAGTTGATGATTTATAAAATAACAGGGAACAATTAACTTCATAAACACCACTGCCTAAAAATCATTTCGAACAGAAGAAGGACTAAACAGAAAACTCAGACTAAACAAAATACGATGAACACAAAGAAATGCCATAAAAATAAAATAAAAAAAAAATTCAGCAGGATTCTAGACAGTGCCAAAAAATAGAAAAAAAATTAGAAATAATTATTCATACATTAAATATGATAATTATTTCATGATTTATGGATTTAAAGTCCTGCTTTATCTACTATTGTAGTAGCTACTTCTTCTGCAGAACTAAATGGGAAATCATCTGAAGACAAAACTTTTCCTGCATCAGATGCTTTTAATACAACATCACCAGATTTACAAGTGGTATTTTGACCATCAGGTAGTGCATTAAATAATTCATCAGGATTTTTTATAGGAAACTTTGCTCCAGCTAAAGCTCCAACTATTTGTCCATGTATTTCTTCTTTTGCAGACATAATTATCAACTCCTATTTTATATATATTACTATTTAAATAGACATAAATATATACTTAATCGTTATAAAAATGTACTTAACTATAATTTATTACCTCAGTTAAAAGAATTATGAAAATAAATTAGTAGTTATAAAAAGTTTACTTAACATAAAATTCAAAATAAGAAAAACCAATAGAAATAAAAAACAATAGAAATAAAAAAGATAATTGGTAGATTTAGAACTTAGAAAACTAATATAAATGACTAAATATAATATTTACACTAATTAAATAGAATAAATTAAGGGATACAATGACTTTAAAAGGAAAGAATAATTGTGAGAAAAATATAACTATTAAAAAGTCTCAAAATAGCTATCAAGGAGAAGAAGAAATAATAGAAATTAAAAAAAAGCTCAATTCTATGCATAATGATCTTAAAAAGATAATTGAACAATCGAATCAGGAATATCTTAATATAATAAGTTCAAATCTAAAACATGAATTTATAAATTCTATAAATGGATACATGTTAGATAAAACTGATGAAACTTTAGACCAGAGAATGATTGATCCTTGTGATATGAGAGAAAAATGTAAAAATACCTTTAAAAGATATTTAGACAAACATACGAAAGAATTAAGCCCTGATAATATTTCTAAAAAGAAAATAAATAAAGGAAGGGAAGAATTAAAAGAATTAAGAAAAATAGGTATTAAAGAAAAATGTGATGTGTGTTTTGATGAAGTATCCCATATCTTTGAAAATCAGATAAGCTTAATTGATTCTCTTAAAATTTATGAAAATCGTGATATTGAAGATAATGCTGAAATTTCAGCAATTAATGAGGTAAATGTTGTAAAAAATGTTTTAGATCCCATAGCTAATAAACAAAGGTTGCAGATTCTAAAAGTCATAGCCCTCGAACCAAAAACTTTCTCAACCTTATCTAAACTAACTAATCTTAGAGGAGGAAATCTCTTATTTCACATACAAAAATTACAAAAAGCAGATTTAATAATGCAGAAATATGAACGTGGAGAATACATCTTAACAAAAAAAGGATTTAAGATTATTAATCTTATAGCTAATTTGAATTAAAACAAGCATTATTAAAATAATCATTATAATAAATAACCAAATAAAAACAAACAACACCATAAATAATCAAATAAAATGATCATAAGACTTATTATTAATTATTAATGATATTATCAATAAGAATATAGTCCTGAAAATAAAGTTTATAAGTAATGATATTTTTTAAAAACTTTTATATTCATTTATTTCTCAATCTAAATAATCATAATATATATTTTTTTAATAATAAAATTATTAAAGATTATTTTAGAAATTAAAGATAATAACAACTTATATTCATGAAATAAATTAATATTCCAAAAAACCATTGATTAGAATCTTTTCTTTCAGGACTATAATTTTAAAAAATACGAAAAACTAATATTCAATAATATTTTGATATTTAATAATATTCTTAAAATGCAATTGATGATAATAAAATTAGAAAAATGAATTCAAAACTAAATATCACTCCATTATTATATTTATTATAAAATTATCATAATTATTACTAAATCTAATCTAAGATTCTATTTTTGTTTCCATGATAAAAGATATCATCAATATCACAAAATTTTCTAAATTCTGCTTCTTCATTAACTTCTTCATTGATATGGGCAATTAATCCAGGAAGTCTTCCAATTATGAATATTCCTGTTCCATCTTGAGGAGCAAATCCCATATCAGATAAAATAGCTGCATTAGCTCCATCGATATTCATTTTTACATTTTTCTTTTCCATCAATAAATTTTCAATAGCTAATGCTAACTTAATATGTGTTCCAATAAGTTCTTCTTTAAAGGCTAACTTTAAAATAGCTGTTCTTCGAGGATCTTCATTATGATATCTATGACCAAATCCTGGTATTTTTTTTTTATTATTCAAAGAATTTTCTACAATGAATGAAGCTATTTTATTTATCTCATTATCCTCGATATCTTCAGAATTTTCAATGGAACTTTGAAATAACTCCATAGATTTTTCAATAGCTCCTGCATGATTTTTCCCAAAAGAAAGCAATCCTCCAGATAAAGCTACATTTAAAGGAGAACCTGAAGACGCTACGAGTCTTGCAGTCTGAGTGCTTGGAGGAGTCACTCCATGATCACAAAAAGATACCAATACATGATTGAACATCTTAGCTACTTTTTTAGATGGTATTTCTCCTTTGAGTAATAGATAAACCATTTCAGAATAGCTTAATTTAGATATTAAATCTTCTTGAGAATATCCTCTAGTTATTAATTTATTAGGTTCAACTTTTGTGATTCCTGTTCTTAATTTAGATTCAGAATCTTTTAAAGCATTTTTTAATGGTTTTTCTCCTAATACCATATTATTCCTCAAATAATAAATCTTAAAACATTATATTAAATAAACCTTAATGTATTGATTATTAATATCTTGTATAATTATTTAATTATTAAAATATTAACAAATACTTATTGTTTAAATGATTAATTAGTGATTTATAGTTAATAATGGTTTGCCTTTTTAAATAATTTCAAGAGTAGCTACCCTAGGTTCTACAAAACAGCACGGTCTAGTAGCTACAACTCTAACACCACTTGCTCTTTGATGACCTATATTTATAAATGATCCAATAGCTGTTGTTTTGCCTCCAAGTCCCATTGGTCCAATATTAGCTTTATTGATTTTATTTGTGAGATAAGTTTCAATATCTGATTGTTCATCTAAATTTCCATATATCATGGCTTTGATTAGTAAAGAGTTTGCTTCAAAATGAGTTCTTCCAATTCCAATAGCTGGAATAGATGGAGTACAACCAAGAAGAGGTAAAGATTCTATGATTCTTTCGGTAGCTATATTCAATACCTCTTTATAAGATCTTTTGTGAAAAACTCTGTAAGTATTAGCTCTTATCTCTGGTCCACCACCTAACAATAAAAGGTGGATTTTGACGTTATCTCCATCGTAGTTATCAATTAAGATTGAAGGAGGTTTTATCATTTCAGATTTATCATATAATCCTTTGGATTGTTCAATTCTTTCAATTGAATTTCCTTTTACAGCCATAGGCCTTCCAGGTAAATTTTTAAGTCCGTTAGATATCCCTTCTTTGATTTCAACTAAAAAATCATGAGATATAAGTCTATCTTTCCCTAGTTCAATGAAAACATGAGGGATTCCTGTATCATCACATAATGGAAGTTTGTTTAAATTAGCTATTTCAGCATTTTTAATCATTAGTTCCAAAGCCCAAATAGCATTTTCATCCTCTTCATTATTTAAAGCTCTTTTAAATGCAGCTATTCTATCCTTGGGATAACTTGTACTTGCATCGATTAAAGCTTTTTCAATGTCATTAATTAACTTCATAAGATTCCCTAACAATACAATTGATCATTTAGAAACAACAGCTTCTGGATAATATCTTTTAATCATATTTTGAACTAATAATACCTGTTTTATTCTTAGGTTAGCTTCTTTTTCTGTTGTATCCCAACTATGATGTTTAGCTACTGAACCACCTGTTTTTAAATAAACTGGAGCTCCTACCTTAATTATTTCTGGAACTTCATAATGACATATGAACCCTCCTGTAGAAGTAGGATTTTCAGTATGAAGATCAATTGGAATATCAATAGCTTCACGTATTAAAGCAATCATATCCATCTGGAGGTCACAGACAGATTAAATGAATCTAAACCAATATTCTCAAATAATTTTGCTGAAGCTGGGTTTCCAGCTCCTGGATGAGCAGATAACTTGAATTTAGTATCTCTAGCTATTTCTACAAATTCTCTCATTTTAGCTAATATCCGAAGTAGAACCTTTTCCATAAAGAATATAAATACTCTTTTCTAATTTATATTTTTATCTTTTACTAATATATAATTTTTTAGAAAAAATGAGAAGATTGCACTATCCTCTTACAAATACTAGATGAATTTAATGATTATGTATTCATTTCTTAATAATCAATTTATTATAGATAATAAAAATTATAAATTACAAAAAATCACAGTTTTTTAAAATCGCCATTATCTTAAACATCCCACTGGTAATATTTTAATACCATCTGGTCTTGTATAAGCTAATTCTCCACCTGTAACAATAGCTAAAAAACTTGGTTCTTTTATATTTAATTTATCTTCATTTATATGTTTTTTTATCAAATTATCAAGTTTTATTAAATTTTTCGCACCTTTTTCAATTCCACTACTACCTAATTTAAATTCAATAAGAGCATATCTTCCATCTTTTAAATGTAATACGCAATCTGCTTCAAGGCCATATTTATCACGATAATATGAAATTTTTCCATCTACTAAACTAGAGTAAACAGTTAAATCTCTTATACATAGATTTTCAAATATAAATCCAAATGTGTTTAAATCATGTAATAATGTTTCTGGAGTCAAACCTAATGAAGCTACTGCAATTGAAGGGTCTATGAATTCTTTTTTTGAGCTTGATCTAATGGCTGTAGCTGATCTTATATTAGGGTTCCAAGCAGGAACATTATTTATAACAAATAATCTAGTTAATGCACCAATATAAGAATAATATGTTGGTTTACTTATATTTGCAAAATTAGCTTGAATGTCTTTCATTAAGGTTTCATCGGATACAAGTGTTGAAATATTTCTTGCATAAGACTGCAAAATAGTTTTAACTCTTTGAGGGTCACGTTTAACTCCGTCAACAGTAGATACATCACTTTCACAAATATTATCAAGATAATTGGATACAATGAAAAGCTGTGCTTTTTTAGTTTTTTTATTTAAGCTGTCTGGCCATCCACCACGACAACTAGCAAAAATTAACTCTTCAATCGATAATTCTGATCTAATACCATCGATATCCATATCTGGTGAATTAAATAGGTCATTGATAGCTATTTTACCATTTGATTCTTTACTTTCAAATAAACTCATTGGTCTCATAATTAACTTATTTATCCGGCCAGTTCCTGAATGCATTATTTCGCTTTCGTTTACTGAAGTTGAGCCTGTTAAAATGTATAAACCAACGTCATTTAAATTATCAACACTAGTTCGAACAGCATCCCATAATACTGGTGCCATCTGCCATTCATCAATTAATCTTGGGGTTTCTCCTTCTAAAAGTGCTGACGGTTTAATTTCAGATAATTCCATATAAGACTTTGACTTATCTGGATCTTGTAATTTTAATACACTTTTGGCATGTTGTTCAGCTGTTGTCGTCTTACCACACCATTTAGGCCCTTCAATAACAATTGCTCCAATCATTTCTAAACGTTCTTCTAATATGTCATCAATCACACGTTTTAAATATTTATTTTTCATAATAAATAACCACATTAATACTCATTAATTATTTTTTGTAATATCTTATTTAACTATTTTGCGGTATTTCACTTTACTATTTTGCGGTACTTTATTTTACTATTTTGCGGTCTTTCACTTTACTATTTTGCGGTATTTTATTTTACTATTTTGTGATTTTTATTTTTACTATTTTGCGGTACTTTATTTTACTATTTTGTGATTTTTATCAGATTTTTTCATTACTTTTCAGCTAACTTAGATTTTCATCACTCTCTGTAAACTTTACAGTTATACATTTTCTTAATTAATTTTTAGAAAAGAGTATAATAATCCTATTTAGAAACAATAGCTTCTGGATAATATCTTTTAATCATATTTTGAACTAATAATACCTGTTTTATTCTTAGGTTAGCTTCTTTTTCTGTTGTATCCCATGAATGGTGTTTAGCTATTGAACCTCCTGTTTTTAAATAAACTGGAGCTCCTACCTTAATTATTTCTGGAACTTCATAATGACGTATGAACCCTCCTGTGGAGGTAGGATTTTCAGTATGAAGATCAATTGGAATATCAATAGCTTCACGTATTGAAGCAATCATATCCATCTGGAGGTCACGGACAGGATTAAATGAATCTAAACCAATATTCTCAAATAATTTTGCTGAAGCTGGGTTTCCAGCTCCTGCATGAGCAGATAGCTTGAATTTAGTATCTTTAGCTATTTCTCCATTGGATCTCATTTTAGCTATTGCCCAAAGTAAACCTTCATCATAGATAACTATGCCTCTTACTCCTAAATCAATAGCTCTTTTTACGTCTTCAATAGCGTGAACAAGATTAGAATATCCTCTTAATCTGTAACCAATCCTAGAACCTTCTTTTGTTTGAGCAGTAGCACTAGTATCATATGTAGCTCTTGGACCAACACTCAAAAATAGTTTTAAGTTAGTATCTTGAGCTAATGAAACCATTTCTTCAATTTCATCATCATTTAATAGCATTATCCCTTTAGTTTGAGTTACTCTATGTATATTTGCCCCATATTCCTCACAAGCAGCTAGTAATGATTTTAGAGCTTCTGGAGACTGAATTCCTGGAACTTCAAATCGATATTGAGCACCATCAGAAAATCTCTTTTTTGAAATATAGTTAGGTACTGGTTCTTCTATTCCTAATCTTTTTAAAGACGATTTAGTTTCATTCATCATTTTTATAGCCCATGTCTAATTTAAAATTATGTATAGTTAAATATAAATTATTATTTCTATTTGCTCTCAAAAAAGTAAATCATTTTCACCACTTTTAATACCATTTTCAAACAAATAAAACATATACTTATAGAAGTAAGATAATAATTATAAAATATATTTATTTATTAATTGGTTGGCATTTTGGACAGTAATATACAGTTCCGCCCATATAAGCTTCTTTAATTATTTTATTTCCACATACGGGACAGGGATCTTTAAAAGTTTTAGCTGAAAGTATTGTTTTATATTTTCCAAAGGTATTGAACAATGTTTTTTCAGTATTTCTCCCGCTGGCCTCTGTCATTCTTTTTAAAGTTTCTTTTATACTTTTAAATAGTCTTTCCTTATCATCCAGACTTAAATTTTTTATATTACTTTTTGGATGAAGTTTAGCATTGAATAATATATCTTGAAGAGTTCCATTTCCAAGGCCGGGAATTCTTTGTTTTGTAGCTAAAAAAGACTTCAAGGTTGTAGTTGATCGGAGATCTAATATTAAACCTTCAAAATATTTTGTACTGAAATCATCGGATAATGGAGAAGGTTTTGCTTTAGCTATTTCGTAATATTCATTTTCATAGTCTTTAGTCAAAGTAACATGGATATGAGCATACATCTGAATTGTGCAATATATTGCAGATGAATCCTCAAATTTTATAATTAGTTGATTTTTCTCAGGAATCTCATTATCTTTTGACAAATAACGAATTATAGCCCCATCACTTAAAACTATCTTAGTATCTTCAGCTATTATTTCTAATTGTCCTCCATATGCATTAGACTCAGTGATAGTTTTACCTTTAAGTAAATCATTGTACTGTTTAGGATCTCCATAGTAAAAGGCAAATTTATGAGGAGAATTCTCTGCTATAACTTGAACTATCTTTTTACCTTTAATAGTTTTATTTAATTCTTTTGAAAGACTATGGCTCTCTGGAAATTCCATCATTTAAATCACCCTATATAAAATCTGCCAAAATTTTGCAATTCTATTTTTTAAAAATTAATCAAATTAAACTTTAAATCAAATTAATAATAATGAGATTTAATTAAATTTAACATATTATCAACTTAATTATTAATCTAACTATTATTGATATCAATTTAATTTTTTGACTATTAGTTTTAATATTATTTTAATGTTATGATATTGTTTTTATTTTAATTAAATTCATCTCATGATTAAAAATATCTAGAAATATTTAAATTAAATTCATCACACAATTAAAAATATCTAGAAATATTTAAATTAAATTCATCCCATGAATAAAAAATATCTAGAAATATTTTAATTAAATTCATCACATGAATAAAAATATCTAGATAGAAAATTAGCAATTTCTACATATTAAAACAAGTCCTTCATAAAATCTCTGATTTTATAAGATTCAATCTTTTCAATAGATTTAAGCCTACCTAATTCAAAATTAGGGTTTAGTAGTCTGAATTTTTCAATAATATCATTATGAGAAAAAGAATTTTCAGTTTCACCCAATGGAAGCTTTACAATCTTCTCAACTATTTCAACATCATTACCACTATAAATTTCAATAATCACTTTTGAAGGTCTATAATCAGGAGTTAAAGACTCAAATTCATCATCAATTTCAATGACTATTTTTTCTAAGATATTTTTAAAATAATAGCTATTAAAATCGATATTTCCAATGTTTTCAAGAGTCATATCATTAGAAATAATAGCTATAGCTATTGAATAAGGTAAACTTTGTTTCAAATCTTCTTTAGTCTTGGGATTGAAATTATCATGTTCGGCAGCTATTTTATAAGTTTTAATGATTATCCTTTTAATATCATCAATATTAAAATTATTAAATAATTTATTTTTTATATCTAAAGTAGCATCAATACTAGAATGTAAATGTCTACAAAAAGGATATTTTTTAAAATAAACTTCCCTAATATGGAATTTACCAAGTTCATTTTCTAGATATCTAGTTAAGTATTCTTCATTGAAATCTTCCTTTGATGTAGCTTTTAGAAAGCCTTCTTTTCCATCAAAAATGGATTCAGCTCCTGAAAAGCCCTTTTGGGCTAAGAATGATGAAAAAATACCATTATGCACAGCATTTCCAACATGAAGAACTTTGCCCATTGTTCCTTGGTGATCAGACTCTAAAAGTCCTGCCGCAGTTGTTCCACAAAGTCCAAATGTAGCTATTGTTTTCTCAAGGTCAAAATCTAATAGCTTAGATACTGTGGATCCTGCAGCAAATGTTCCTATCGTTCCAGTGCTATGAAATCCTTGATTTCTATGAGAAGGATTAACTAATTTACCAAGGACAATAGCTATTTCATAACCACAAACAACAGCTTCCAAAAAATCTTTTCCAGATAAATTCTTTTCTTCACAAATAGCTAATGCAGAAGGGAAAACAACACAACCTGGATGTAATTGAGCTATTCTATGGCCATCATCCAAATCTAAAGCATGTGCAGAGATTCCATTTAGAAATCCTGCATTTAATGAATTTGAATATTCATTAGAACTTGGATTAGCATGATGATTAGCCTTCATATGAGTATTTGAATGAATATTCTCATTTGAATATCCAGTGCCTATGATAGAACATTTTCCTTCCTTTTGATTAAATTGATTTATTGTTTCAAGAGCTATTTGAGAACTTTCTTCATGAAATCCTCTGTTAGTTACACCCAAAAAATCTAAGAAACATAGCTTAGTTTTATTTATAACTTCCTCTGGAATGTCTTCATATTTTAAATTTATCAAAAATTTAGCTAATTCCTCTACAATCATACTAAGCCCACTAATTCATATCTCATTTACTCTATTACCAATCTATAGTTATCATAATAAACCATTCAATTTATATTTTTCATCCTAACAAGAGGTTTTGCTAAATGTCGTCTTGCTGAGACTGGAGTTTCATAGAATTTGTTTTTTTCTAAGTTTCGTTCCTCTTCAATAGCTATTTTTTGAGTATTACTAAGTTTATTACCACATTTTTTACATTTAAATCCTTTATTATGTCCTGCAGAAGTCATTCTTTTCCCACATACACAAACTGGATTTTCAAAGTGTTGTTTTCTTTTTAAAGACAATATCCTTATTTTTTCGATGTTGAATGTTCCACTACAACCAATTCCACCAAATAGCTGAACTTGATCACTTTCAACAAGTTTTTCGATGATTTTTCTAAAATCTTTAGTTGGTTCATATGCTGCAGCTTCTATTTCTCCAGAATCATCAGCTAATGTAAAAAACATGTGCCCTCCCTCAATTACATGAGGAGCATTTTTTATATGCCCACTAACAATATAACATCCATATTTTGCCATATCTGCTATTTTAGCTATTTTTTGGAGGTGCATATCAGTGTGTTGATTTGTTTTAAATATGCAAAATGATTCAATGGGTTCATTTGATTTTACTAGGTTTTTAGCTATTTTTAAAACTTCTGGTGATTCTCCTCTTATTCCATAAAGAATAGGACAAGGTGTTCTCGGTTCAATAGCTATGTAACTACCATCTACATTTTCAAAAGTTTCAGGATAAGTTTTTTTATTCATTTCATGAACTGAGGTATTGTCAATAGCTCTTTTTTTACCATAATTTGCTTTTATTCTGTATGTAAGAAGTTCATAGGTAAAATCTTCAAGTGGGCATGATATTGATGCAATAGCGCCAATGATACCCCTTCCTTTTTTAAATTTGTGAATTTCAATATTGGTTTTGTTTGCAAAGTCTTCAGCTTCTTTTATTGAAATAATAGAATAAATAGCTTTTAAAGCATAATTTTTCATTTTATCCGTGATTTTTCCTTCATAAAATACAACTCCAGGATTAGTATTTTCACAATCCATTTGAGATAGTTTTTCAACATTTTTAAGAATGATTTCTTTAGCTATTTTTAGTTTTTGTTTATCAATGTCATGTAAATTGATTTTAAATGAAATTCCTCCATTACCTCTAGTTTTAAATCTAGCAAATGGATTTAATCTAATAAGTCGAGGATAATCATAAATAGCTATTCCTTGTTCCTTTAGCTGATTTATTATAGAACAAGCTAGATAAGTTGTACACATTCCATCTGGAGAATCAGTATCATCAATACCTACATGAAGAAATTTTATAACAATCACCTATGAAATTATTAATTACATTATTATTTTGGTTTTTAATTATTATTATTAATATTAATATTATTATTGTTATTGTTGTTTAATAACTAATTAACATGAAAATAACTAATTAAAGAAATTTACTTAAATATAATTATACTAAAGTAAAAAATACAACATTGAGCTAATATAATATTAATTTAATATCTTTATAAAATTTATCAATTACAGCATTAAAATTTAAGAAGAAATATTTAAATAAAATTTGAATTTAATTTTACTAAAAAATATTAATCAAAAAGCATTTAAAACTTTGACCATGATTTCAGAACAAAAAAAAAAGTATAGCTATTTTCTTGACTAAAAACAATCTTAAAAACAACTAACAGATAGAAATAGAAAATAAAAAAAATTAAATACAGAAGAAAAGTCCTCAATTGACTAGAAATTTGTAAAAATGAAAAGGCTGAGATGACATTTTTTGCGAAAGAACAGTTTTTTTCGTCAATTGAGGATTTTATATGGCCCCTATTAAAAATAAAAAACTATTTTTAACAAGGAAGTAAAGTGGATCTATTTTCTATTTTTTGGAGGAAATAGTTTTTTAGACACCACAAATAGTAATTGAATTTCATAGTATATAAATGTTTAGGCATGCCTAAACTTTTATACTTAAGATAATAAAAAAATAAAAAAAATATCTATTGAGAGTGTCCCATAATTCGGTTTTTTTGGAAAATTTTTCCGAAAATGGGTTTTAGATTCTAGCCAAAAATTAGGATTTTTCAACGATTTTTACACTTGAAACTGCACATCGTCCCATATTTTGTATTAATAATTGCGGTATAGTTATTATTTTAAGAAATTTTACGTGGAAATGGTGTGTTTTGAAATTATAATCTCCTTATTCTTTCAATGCATTATATCTTAGGATCCGTGTTTATGTATTATTTTTATGTTATGTGCTATGGATTGTAGTGTTAGTTCTGTTTCTGCTTTCTTCATTGTTTTTCTTTTTATTCCAGAAAATTTCCTTGATTCTTTTAGGATTGCGAAGTTTACTTCTCCTGTATGGAATCTTTTTTTGTATATTTTTCTTCCGAAATCTGAATTGTAATCTTCTCTCATTTTAATTCTTAAGGGATGTGCTAAATGGAAAATTTCTCTTTTTCTGTTTTTTGTGCATTTTTTCAGGTATTTGCAGTTTTTACATTCTGTAGTTGAGTAAACTCTGTATAATACAGTGTTTATTTTTCTTTTGTTTTGATATTCTAGTGTTTTATTGTTAGGGCAGGTATAATTGTCGTTTTCATAGTTATATGTGAAATTAGGTTTACTGAAGTTTTTATTTTCATTTTTACTTTTGATTTTACTGCTTTCATCTCTATCTGGCATTATTGCTTTGATATTATGTTTAAAAAGGTATTCTACTGCTTCTGTTGTTAGATATCCGTTGTCTGCTGTGTAATAATCTGGATGTTTTGATAAATTCATTTTCACGGTTTCTATCATGGGAATCAGTTGTTTATGGTCTGTTGCATCGCTAACAAGCTTTTTTCCAACTATAAAATCATATTTATCGTCTGTTGCAAGTTGATAATTGTAGTTTAACCCTATAACATTTTTTTTATCTAGCATCCAACGACATTCAGGATCAGTGACACTAATTGTGTGTTTGCCATCATAATTTTTCTTTAAAATACTAAGAAAATCCAAAGCACTCTCTTTTTTATCAGGATGATCTATTAATTTTATTAAAAGTTTAATTCCTTCTTGTTTAAGGTTATTTTTAATTTCATTGATGAATTTTTCGTTTGTTTCATTCAATAGGTTTCCAAAGAAGAATTTTTGAATTTTTAAAAGAATATTTTCCCCATTTTCTTTTTTATAAAATTTTTTAACGAGTTTTTCAATATACTCAATTTCTTCTATTCGTATCAATTTGTTTGTGGATGCATTAGCTTTTACAATCGTCCCATCAATGGAAACATGTTCAAAACCTATTAAACCTAATTCATCTCCTTTATTAACAACATAATCAAATAATACATCGATCAATATCATATTTTCATTGTAAAAACGTGAAATAGTGGTTTTACTTGGTTTTTTATTATTTAATATATAGTTACAAGTTTCATCATTGTTTTTTATCCATTGCTCAAGTTCACGACAACTAGTTTTATTATTTAACACTCCCCAAACTATTAAACCTAATAATTCATCTGCTTCATATTTTTTTGGTCGTCCTACGTTATTTTCTTTCTTTTCCAGCAAAAAATCAAATTCGATTAAAAAGGTGTGAATAATCTTTTTAACCGTGAAAACTATGTTTTCATCTTCTAAATTCATTCCTGGAATAGACCATTGAAAATTAGACTGTAATTCAACTGGTTTCAATGCTTTTATCATAAAAATAATGGTCCTTTTCGATTTTTTTTATAATTTACAAAAATTCACATAAAAAACCAAAAAATTTAAGTGACACAAAAATCAAAAAGAACAATTGTGAGGGATTTTTTGGGTTTTTTTGCTACAAAAATACATTAAACCCTCACATATTTAAATATTTCTATTTTTAACTAATAAAAATAAAAAAATCCAATGAAATTAGACTCAAAATCCAAATTCACTAGTAACTACTTCACTTTTCAAAAAAAAATATACAAAAAAAGTTAATTATGGGACACTCTCCTATTAATCTTTTAATCAGAAAAAAATAAATAAAGAAAAAAAAGAATTACAAAATAAAGAAAAAAAGAATGTTTGGAAAGAATAGTTACATTAATTAACTTCTTTCCAGAAAAAAATATATAACACAAAATAATTTATTTTTTTAGGCTTTTCTGTATACTGTTATTCTGAGTTTAGCTATTTTGTTATACGCTAGGTTTTTGACCATTGTTTTTAGTATTTTAGATGCTTTGTTGTAGCTGTATTTGGTGTTTTTTGTTGTTTGTATTTTGTAGAGTTTGTGTTTTTTGAGTATGTTTTTGAGTGATTTTGTGAATGTCTTTGAGCCTGTTTTTTCTCCGTAGTTTTTGATTGAGTAGGTTATGTAGTAGATTTTGTAGTTTTTGGTCTTTTTTGAAGTTGTTTTTTTGCTGTAAACTTTTATTTTTGCTGGTGTTAGTGGTTTGTTGACATTTATGGTTTTTGTTAAACTTGTTGATTCTTTGAATGTGTAGTTTCCACTGGTGTTAGTTATTGTTGTTTGTTGGGTTTTTGCATATACATTGTAGTTATCTGTTTTTGGTACGTTGTAAATGAATCTTGCTTCGCCGTATTTATCGGTTGTTGCTGAACCTACTTGTTTACCATTAACATAGAAATAAACTTTCTCACCTGCTAATTTTTCTCCAGTGTTTTTATTTGTCAGTATTGCTGTTATTGTGATTTGACCATTACCTGAAAAAATCACTAAATCTGTGTTAGTTTCATAAGTTACATCAACGGTTATATTACTGTTGTTCTCTGATTCGGTGTTATTATTACCTGTATTGGATACTATATCTCCGGTGTTATTGGTTGAATTAGTATTGTTAATAGCTACATTGTTGTTGTCGCCTTCATTGGTGATTAGTCCGTCTTTTGCTGTGTTGTTAGTTATAGTGGAATTGTCGACTGTGATTTTGTTATCATCGCCTTCACTTTTTAATATTCCGTCATTATTGCCTGATAAATTGGTGTTATCTATAGCTATTTCGTTTTCATCACCAGTACTACTGATTGCTCCACCTTCTCGTGCAGAGTTGTTAGTTGCTGTTGAATTATCCAAAACAATAACATTACTATCACCATTATTGTTGATTACTCCACCTTTATTTATAGCATTGTTGTTGTTGAAATCAGTGTTATTAGCTGTTAGATTATTATTTGCACCGTTGCTGTTGATTGCTCCACCGTTTTTAGCAGAGTTATTGTTGAATGTAGAGTTGTTAATATTAGTCTCATGGGATTCGCCATTGATATCTATTGCTCCACCACTAGAAGTAGCAGAGTTATTTTCAAACAATGAACTATCTATATTAACTTCACTATCTTCACCATTAATATCTAATGCTCCACCAATCTTAGCACTATTATTCACCAAAGTACTACCTTCAATGTTAATAGTCTGATTAGTACCACTAGCATATAATGCTCCACCTTCTTTAACAGCAGTATTATCACTTATAGTACTATTTTTAATAGTAAGCACATTATTATCATTAGTAAATCCTATTCCTCCACCATTAATACCAGCAGAATTATTAACTATGGTAACATTATTCAAAAGAGTGTTACTACCAATACCACTAATATGAATAGCACCATAATTGTTAGACACAGTATTATTCTCAAACATGGAATTTCTAACAGTATTATCACTATCAATACCCATAATAGCTAAAACACCAGCAGAAACAGCATAATTACTCACAAAAATACAATTATCAACCAAATTAGTACCATTAACTCCAATGAAACCCACAGCACCATTAGTATATGCTTTGTTGTTTTTGAATACTGAATTTTTGAGAGTATTATTGGAACCCTCTCCAACCATACGTAAAACACCATACATATCTGTTGCTATGTTGTTTTCAAAAGTACAATTATCAACCAAATTAGTACTTCCAACCATCTCTAAAGCACCATAATTTTTTGCAGTGTTGTTTTTGAATACTGAATTTTTGAGAGTATTATTGGAACCAACTCCATCCATACGTAAAGCACCATAACTATTACCTGCTTTGTTATTTTCAAAAGTACAATTATCAACCAAATTAGTACTATTAACTCCAATGAAACTTACAGCACCATAATCATTAGTTGCTGTGTTGTTTTTGAATACTGAATTTTTGAGAGTATTGTTGGAACCCTCTCCAGCCATACGTAAAGCAGCAATATTATTATTTGCTTTGTTATTTTCAAAAATACAGTTATCAACCAAATTAGTACTATTAACTCCAACTAAATATACAGCACCAATCTCATTACTTACAGTATTGCTTTTGAATACTGAATTTTTGATAGTAGTGTTGGAACCAGCTCCATTTATATAAACAGCTCCACCATTATTATTTACGGTGTTGTTTTCGAATGTACAGTCGGTTATGGTTAATATGATGTTAGTTGCACCTGAATAAATTACACCACCATTACCTGTGATGTTTCCGTTGATGAAGGTTATGTTTATCAGTGTTAGGTTGATTCCTGCATTTATTGTGAATGCTCGTCCACTGTTTTCCATGTCGATTATTGCTCCACCTTTGTTTACGGCAGCTATTGTCATATTTTTATTGACTGTAAGATCTTTATTACCTGCTCCTGAGTATACACCATCTTCTAAGTACAGCGTATCACCAGCATTAAAGCTACCATTGTTGATTGATGCATCTCGTATATTACCAGTAGTGTTATTAATAGTAACATCTGCTGCATTTACTGTGCCGATTAAACAAAAAGCGCCAATAGCTATTATTGCGGAAATTATCAAAAAAATCGATAATTTCTTAAATTCATTTTTATACATAATTTAAATTCACCTCAATATTTTTTTAATTAATATATCGAACCGTGTTTTTACTTAAATATCTAATGATTCAATATAACGCCAGCCATTAGTTAAAAAACTAAAAAACGTTTAACAATCATCACCTACTAACTAACATCTCATCAATAATAAATGAAAAAAACTTGTTAGTTACTGAAAGAACAGTTAGTATCCTATTAAACTATTAACTTTTAATTACTGGACAAACATACTTA
>NZ_LWMW01000115.1 GCF_001639285.1 Methanobrevibacter cuticularis
ATCTTTATATATGGGTAATTACTATAACTATAATTGTCCAGTGATTAAAGATTAATAGTTTAATAGTATACTAACTGTTCTTTTATGAACTAACAAGTTTTTTCATGTATCGAAACAATAACTTTAGCATAATTATTAAATATTTTTAGTCCTTTAATAATAGCTGGCAATCATATGAACATTAATTAAGAAAAAACATGACTCAACATAAAAAAAGTAATAATTTAATGTTCAAAAAAGAGGTGAAAAATATTATGAACAAAAATAAAAATACGAATCGAACAATCATGATTATAATAGCTATAACATTATTATTCGCATTTACCTTAAATACTGGTTTTGCAGCAACTGTACCTATTACTAATACTACTGAAGGTGGTATTAATGGAGCAATAACAAATGCAAGTACAAATCCTGGAGACATAATAGAATTAGCTCAAGGAAACTACACAGGAACCAACAATACAGGAATAACCATTAACAAAAACATAACAATTCAAGGAAACGGACCAAAAGGTAGTGTGGTCATTGATGCACAAAGCCAAAGACGTATATTCACAATAGCAAATAACACTAATGTGACTTTCATAAATATAACATTTCTAAATGGAAATGCTTCTGGCTATGGTGGAGCAATATGGTCTAATGGAATAGGGATATTAACTATTAACAACTGTAGCTTCATTAATAACTCTATTTCAGCTTCTGGTTATATGGGAGGAGCTATTTTTTCACAAAATCTTGGTTCTATCAATAATATAACTAACTGTATTTTTGAAAATAATGGTATTTTTGGAACTGGTGGTTATCATGGTGGAACTCTAGTTCTTGGTGTTAATAGTATTATAGATAACTGTAATTTTACCAATAATTTCGTGAATAATACTGTTGGAAATGGCGGTGCAATTGATGCTTCTGGAAATATAACCATTAAAAATTGTATTTTCACTAATAATACAGTGAAAGTTGGTAGTTCTGGAGTAGCACAGTTTCACGATGCTGATGTTACTATAATCAATTCTACTTTCATTGGTAACAAAGCAGGAAATAATGTCGGTGCTATTAATATATGGGGCGTTGGTTCTCTAAATGTGAGTGGATGTATCTTTACCAATAATACTGCTGTTGTCGGTAATTCTGGAGCTATTGCATCATTTGTTAATACAACAATTTCTAATAGTACTTTCACTAACAATCAAGCTGGTAATTCTGGTGGAGCTATTACTATTAATAATCCAAATAGTGAAATAAATAATAACACTTTCATCAACAATCAAGCTGGTAATTCTGGTGGAGCTATTATTAACCATGGTAATTCGTCTTTTTCAGGTAATACTATAGTTAATAACACTGCAGATAATGGTGGAGGAATTTACAACGGTGCTACTGGTAATGTTGATTTAGATAATAATATTATCACTGATAATGTTGGTGGGGATTTTGTTAATGATGGTAATGCTACTGTTGGTGATAACAACACCATAGGTAATGCTACCAATAATGGTAATGCTACTGTTGGTGATAACAACACCATAGGTAATGCTACTAATGATGGTGATTTGTCTGTTAGTGGTGAGAATAATGTACTAGATAATGTTACTAATGATGGTGATTTGTCTGTTAGTGGTGATAATAATACTATTAATAATCTCGTTGATAATGGTAATACTACCATTGGTGGTAGGATTTATTATCAATCCAATCTTATTTTATCTATTAGTGTTTCTAAAGATAAAGTAACTATTGTTGTAGTAGCTACAAACAGACGCACTAGTGAAAAGCTTGCTGGTGAGACAATTAATTTCTATGCTAATAATGAGTTAATTGGTTCTGCAGTTACTGATGAAAACGGTATTGCAATATTTACTTATACTGCACCAAATAAAGGAACATACAACATACGTGCTGATTTAGAACAATACAACATTACTAATGCTACTGGAAACTTCACAATCGAAGGATCTAACAACACTGCAAATGCAACTGTTAATGAAACAACACCAACTCCTACACCTACACCTACTCCTACTCCTAAACCAGCTGTCAAAACTACTAAAATATCAATATATTCAAGCAATCTCAGTAAAAAAGTGACAAACAAAAATATTGTTTATGTCAAAACAGTAAAATTCAAAAATTTCGGCGAAAAAACAGGCTCAAAAACCTACACAAAAACATTCAGCAAAAAATTCAAATTCATCGCAATAAAAGCAAGCAAATACATCAAATACACATTCAACAAAAAAACAAACACACTAAAAGTAACCATAACCAACTTAGCATACAAAAAACTAGCAACCATCAAATTCAAAGCCTACAGAAAAGCCTAAAAAGAATCTTTTTGAGAAGAATTAATTTATTCTTCTCTTCCATTTTCTCTTATTTTTTTACCTTTTCACTTCAAACATCACTAATTTTTAAATATTTGTCATGAGATTTATAAAAATTCTAAAGCTTGAATTTATGGCAAATTATTACTATTATTAATTTTTAAATAGAAGAATATCAATTCTATCATATTTTTTTCAATACTTTAAGATTTTGTTTAACATTATAACATTTTTTTGTGTTTTTATCCATATTTTTATCATTTTTTCTGAAAAATAGTAACATTTATATATCATGAAACACTAGATTAGTATACCGGAAGACGGAAGCCTTCTTCCGATATACTATTATATTTTTATCAATTTAAATTTATGGAATAATAAATTTTTAAGTAAAAATTTGATGAATTTTGATAAAAATATTTTAAATGGCTTAAATTTGATTATATATAGATTATAAACGAAATTTTCATAAATAATCTAATTTAAAATGGAAAATTAATAAAAAATATTTTAAACAACTATGGTGTAAATAAGATGGTAAGAAAAATAGCTATTTATGGAAAAGGTGGAATTGGAAAATCTACAACCACTCAGAATACTGCTGCTGCAATGGCACATTTTCATGATCAAAAAGTAATGATTCATGGGTGTGATCCAAAAGCAGATAGTACTCGAATGATACTTAGAGGTACTATGCAAAAGACTATGATGGATACCTTGAGAGAAGAAGGTGAAGAAGCATGTACTGTAGATAACATAATGTCAACTGGATTTGGAGGAATAAAATGTGTTGAATCTGGAGGTCCAGAACCTGGTGTAGGGTGTGCTGGACGTGGGGTTATTACTGCAATCACACTTATGGAAATGCAAAAAGTGTATGAGGACAATCTTGATTTTGTATTTTTTGATGTTTTAGGGGATGTTGTTTGTGGTGGATTTGCTATGCCTATTAGGGATGGTAAAGCTGAAGAAATTTATGTTGTAGCTTCTGGAGAAATGATGGCATTATATGCAGCTAACAACCTTTGTAAAGGTATGGTTAAATATGCAAATCAAAGTGGAGTTAGACTAGGGGGAATAATTTGTAATAGTCGTAATGTTGATGGTGAATTAGATCTAATGGAAGAGTTCTGTAAACGTTTAGGAACTCAAATGATTCATTTTGTTCCAAGAGATAACATTGTTCAAAAAGCAGAGTTTAACAAAAGAACTGTAGTTGATTTTGATGCAGAATGTAATCAAGCTAATGAATATGGAACATTAGGAGGAAAGATTATTAATAATGATAACTTTGTTATACCACAACCATTAGCTATGGAAGAATTAGAAGAATTAGTTGTTGAATATGGGGTCTTGGATTAGATAATGAACTAATTGGTTAGATAGTGGATTAGATAATGAACTAATTGGTTAGATAGTGGATTAGTTAGCCATATAATAAATATGTAGTGGATTAGTTAGTCATATGATAAATTATGTAGTGGATTAGTTAGTCATATAATAAATTACACAAAGGAGATCATATATGCAAATGATAAGAGCTATTTTAAGACCAGAAACGACTGATAAAACAGTTAGAGCATTAGATAAAGAAGGATTTCCTGCTTTAACAAAATTTGATGTTACTGGAAGAGGTAAACAAAAAGGTATTCAACATGAAGATTTCTTTTATGATGAGCTACCAAAAAAAATGATAATGTTAGTTGTTGATGATGATAATGTTGATGATGTAATTAATATAATTACCGATTCAGCAGTAACTGGGAATTTTGGGGATGGTAAAGTTTTTGTAAGTCCTGTAGATGAAGTTTACACAGTTAGAACTAGAAGTAAAGGTATTTAACTAATAAAATCAGTACATAGGAGTATTTACCAATAGGAGAATTAGTTATGAAAGAAATACTTGCTATAATACGACCAAATAAGATATCAAAAACAAAAGATGTTTTAGATGCTTTAGGTTACCCTGCTATGACTGCAATTGGAGTTTTTGGAAGAGGAAAACAAAAAGCAATTTTAGGTGAAGTAAATCTAAAAAATAGTGATTCTAAATTAAGAGAAGAATGTGGAGATATGGAATATGTTCCTAAAAGATTGATATCGCTTGTAGTTCCTGATGAAGATGTTCAATTAATAGTTGAAGCAATAATGAAAGTTAACTGTACAGGAAAAATTGGAGATGGTAAGATTTTTATCTGTCCAATAATCGACTCTGTAAGAGTTAGAAATAAAGATCAAGGAATTGAAGCTATTCTTTAAATAGTAGTTTTTTATTAATTTAGTAAAAAATAGTCTATATTTTGATTGGCTTAAATTCAATAATCAGTATTTTGATTATGAATAAGAGATTAGATTCAATAAGAGATTAGATTCAATATATCGTTAATTTTAATTGCAATCTATCTTTCATTTAAATTATTAATAATATTTTATATTAAAAATATATCCAATAGTAGTGCTTTATAATGAAATTAAGCTTTATATGGAAATTATTAATAATTATATGAAACTATTCATAATATTTTAAACATTTATAATAAATATTTTATAAGAATTTTAAAAATCACGATATAATATTGGCTAAACTAAATCATGGGAGAGTTGATATGCCATATAAATTATTTGATGTTAACAAAGAGATACCTGAGAGAAAAGAACACGTTTATGTAAAACACTGTAATGATGATGATGAAGATATAAAATGTAATACAAGTACGATACCAGGATGTATGACTGCAAGAGGATGTGTTTATGCAGGATCTAAGGGAGTTATAGGGGGAGCTATAAAAGATGTTATTCAAGTAGTTCATTCTCCAGTAGGTTGTACAACTTATGGTGGAGGGGCTAAAAGATATCCTTCACAACCAAACATGCCTGATGGAAGTGAATTTCCTATAGATAATTTTAATATAAAATATGTTTGTGGAACAGATTTAAAAGAATCTGATGTTGTATTTGGTGGAACAAAAAAATTGAAACAAGCTATCATTGATGCAAATAAAGAGTTTCCTTATGCAACTGCAATATATTGTTATGCTACATGTACAACAGGCCTAATTGGTGACGATATGGATGCTGTTGCAAAAGAGCTAAGTGAGGAACTTGGAAAAGATGTTGTTGCATTTAACACAGCAGGATTCGCTGGACCTTCTCAATCAAAAGGACATCATATAGCTAACAATACAATTTTTGACAGATTAGTAGGAACAAAAGAACCACCAAAAACTACAGAATATGATATTGGATTAATAGGAGAATATAATATTGATGGTGACTTATGGGTGATAGAAAAATATCTTAAAGAAATGGGTGTAAATGTATTATCTCGTTTTACAGGTGATTCAACTCATGATGAAATTTGTTGGATGCATAGGACTAAATTAAATCTTGTTAGATGTCAAAGATCTGCAACATATATTGCAGAGCTTATAGAAGAAAAATATGGCACTCCTTATCTCAAAGTTGATTTTTTCTCAGTTCAGTACTGTGTAGATAATTTAAGAGCAATAGGCAGGCACTTTGGACTTGAAGAAGAAGCTGAAAAAGTCATAAAAAAATATTTGTATCCAATTAAAGAGGAACTCGCCTTTTATAAAGAGAAACTGACAGGTAAGAAAGTTTATATTTTCTCTGGTGGTCCAAAAAGTTGGCATTTATCTACTCCAATTGAAAATGAATTAGGAATGGAAGTCATAGCTGTAGCTTCAGAATTCGAACACGCAGATGGATTTGTTAAAATGAAAGATCGTGTTAGGCAAGGTGCTACAATAGTTGATGATCCTAATACATTAGAATTGGAAGAAATGATAGCTAATGATAAACCAGATATAATATTGGCAGGTATAAAAGAAAAATATTTGGTTCATAAGCTAGGTGTTCCAAGTATCATGATCCATTCTTATGAGAATGGACCATATATAGGTTTTGAAGGATTTTTAAACTTAGCAAAAGACATTTATGCTTATGTAAATACTCCTGTATGGAATATGTTAGAATTCGATCCAAATTCTCAAAATGAAGATAATAATATAGATAATGAAACAATTTCAAATGGATCTAAGCAAAGTGCTGTGGGGGCAGGTAAATGACTTTTGTTGATAATATTACTGAAGATACTTGTGCTAATTGTGGGAATGTTAATGTAATGAAAAGAGAAAGATCTCTAATTATAAACCCTCTTAAAACTTGCCAACCTTTAGGTGCTATGTATGCTATTCTTGGTGTTGAGAAAGGAATACCTTTAGTTCATGGATCTCAAGGTTGTTCTACCTTTGTAAGATATCATCTTGCAAGACACTTTAGAGAACCTATAGAAATAGCTGTAACTTCATTACACGAATCAGCAGCTGTTTTTGGTGGAAGAAAAAATATAAATTCGGGTATTAAAAATATTGCACTTAGATATAGGCCTGAACTTATTGGAGCCATAACTACATGTTCAAGTGAAATTATTGGAGATGATGTTTTTGGTTTTGTAGATACCACAAAACGCGAACTTAAAGAAATGGCTGAAGAAGAACAATACAAAGGAATTGATAATGTTAAAGTTGTTCCTATTCCAACACCAAGTTTTGTAGGAACACACTTTACAGGTTACAATGTAGCTGTTAATTCATTAATACAAAATGTCACAGAGCCAAGTGATGAAAAGAACGGAAAAATTAATTTAATTCCTGGTATAATAAACCCTGGAGATACCAAAGAATTAAAACATATTATGCATTTATTGGGTGCTGAAGCAACATATCTTACAGATATTTCAGATGCTTTTGATGCTCCACTTAGACCATCTACTGAATCAACCCCATTTTTCCAAAAAGGTGGAGTAACTGTTGATGAAATAAAAGATGTATCAAAAGCTGAAGGAACAATTACAATATGTAAATATGCTAAATCTGGTGCAGAAACCCTTGAAACTACTCATAAAGTTCCAGCTATTATTGAATCTCCTCCAATAGGCTTACAAAACACTGATAAATTTCTAAGAAATATTCAGCTATTAACTGATGTTGAAATTCCAGAAAGTCTTCTTAATGAAAGAGGATTACTTGTAGATTTAATTGCAGATATTGCAGCAAGATATTTATTTGATAAAAATGTTGCAATAGTTGGTGATCCAGATCTTGTAACTGGAATGGCAAGACTTGTTGGAGAGTTAGGTATGAATCCTACGGTGGTTTGTACTGGATCAGATGATGTAACTTTTTCAGAGGATATGAAAAAAATAGCTAAAGAAGTAGGCACTGATATTGATGTTTTACTTGATCAAGACTTAAGAGCCTTTGAACTTTATGTTAAAGACAATGAAATTGATATAATGTTAGGTAATTCTGATTTAAGATTTATAAATTATGAAACTAAAATACCTCTAGTTAGATTTGGATATCCTACTTATGATAGGGTAGGGTATCATTCTAATCCAATTATGGGTTATAGAGGAGCTAAAAGATTAACTGAAATGATAACTAATGCAGTATTAGAAAAATATTATGATCCATATCATTGGAAACTTCAACAGTAAATGATTTAGTTAGATATAATTAATTTAGATTTAGTCAGATATAATTAATTTAGAGTAATATTATTTTAATGATTTTAGATTTAGTTTAAAAATCTAGAGCTTGTTAAAATGTTAGTTAAGATAATTTTATTGAATTTAAATTTATTTAGACATTTTTAAATAACTTCAATGAATTTAAATTTATTTAATTTATTTTACACACTTTTAAATAGTTAACGTATATTGCTTTATTATTATAATAACTAGTTTATATTGATTCATATCTATAATAATTATTTTGTATTAATTTAAATTTATATTAATTAGTTTTTATTGATTTATATCTATAATAATTATTTTATATTGATTTATATCTATAATAATTAGTTTTTATTGATTTATATCTATATTAATTAGTTTTTATTGATTTATATCTATATTAATTAAATTATATTAATTTATTATTATAATAATTAATTTATTGGTTTATATTTAAAATGATTAATTTCTATTAGCTTGTATTTAAAATTATTAGTTTGTATTGGTTTATATTTAAAATGATTAATTTCTATTAGCTTGTATTTAAAATTATCAGTTTGTATTGGTTTATATTTAAAATGATTAATTTATATTAGTTTATATTTAAAATTATTAGTTTGTATTGTTTTGTATTTAAAATTATTAGTTTATATTGATTTATATATAAAATGATTAATTTATATTAATTTATATTTGTAATAATTAATTTTTATTTAATAATGCTATTTATTACAAATATAGTGATAGTAATTACATAGTTAGGGGATAATTTATAATGGAACAAGAGAATAGTAGTACTGAACCGATTATTAAAACATTTAAGTCACGTGAAAAGCATATGTGTATAAAAAGAGGAAATTTATCTCTTCCTGAATGTGATACTCCAGGAATTCCTGGAACTGTAACTCAAAGAACATGTGTATTTGGTGGTGCAAGAATAGTATTAATGCCAATTACAGATGCACTTCATCTTGTACATGGTCCTATAGGATGTGCATCATGTACATGGGATATAAGGGGAAGTAAGTCTTCTGATTCAAAGTTATATAAACAAGGATGTTCTAGTGACTTGAAAGAAAAAGATATTATTTTTGGAGGAGAAAGAAAGCTGTATGATTCAATAATAGAACTTCATAAGCTTCATGACCCTGGAGCTATTTTTGTTTATGCAACATGTGTTTCAGGAGTTATTGGTGATGATATAAAAAGTGTTTGTAATGAAGCAGAGAGAATAACTAGCTGTAGGGTTATACCTGTTCAATCTGAAGGATTTCAAGATCATAATAAAACAAAAGGCCATTGGATTGGTTGTGATGCACTTATAGATAGTGTTATAGGAACTTCTGAGATGGGTGTGGAAGATGCTACACCATTTGATATTAATATCCTTGGAGAGTTTAATGTAGCTGGTGATCTATGGGGTATTAAGCCATTATTGGAGTATTTAGGATTAAATATAATTAGTGCAATAACTGGAGATTCTAAAGTTGAAGAAATAGCTAAATCACATCATGCAAAGTTAAATATTGTTCAATGTCAAAAATCATCTAACTACTTAGCTAAAAAAATGGAGAAAAAATATGGAATTCCCTCTCTTAAAGTAAATTTTTTCGGAATTGAAAGTACAATAACTTCTATTACTGAAATTGTAGAGTTTTTTGATCATGAAGAAATGAAGATTAAGGCCAACAACCTTATTGAAAATGGATTGAAAAATCTTGATGAAAAATTAAGAGAATATAAGCAAAGACTTAATGGAAAAACTGTAGCATTATATGTTGGTGGTAATAAAGCATGGTCTTTAGTTCGTGCCTTTGAAGAGTTAGGCATGAATGTAATAATGTCTGGAACAAAAAATGGAATAAAAGAGGATTATGAAAATATTCGTGATGTAGTAAAAGAAGGTACATTAATTGTTGATGATGCAAATTCAACTGAATTAATGAGACTTTTAAAAAAATACAAACCAAATTTACTTATTTCTGGTGCAAAAGAAAAATATATTGCTTTAAAATTAGGAGTATCATTTTGTGATTTTAATCACGACAGAATCTCTGCATTTGCAGGCTTTAAAGGTTTTTTAGAATTTGCAAAAGAAGTGGATGCTGCTGTATCAACATCTGTCTGGAACATTGTTAAAACAGAACTTAGGCAGAAATCAATTAAGGAGGATATTCATGTATAATAAATTAGAATATAGTAGTAACAACAGTAATAGCCAATGTAGTCATAATTTTAATGAGAAGCTTGGAGACTATGATAAAAAATTTGCTGTTGTTAATCCTACTAGGATGTGTCAACCAATGGGTGCTATACAAGCTATGATGGGTGTTAAAAATGCCATGCCTCTTATTCATGGATCACAAGGTTGTGCTACATACATGCGCTTTCAGTTAATTAGACATTTTAGAGAACCTATTGAGGTAGCTTCAACTTCATTAAGTGAAAAAACTGTTATTTATGGAGGAGAACCCAATTTATTAAAGGCACTTAAAAATATTTCAGAAAAGCAAAACCCTAGTATGATTTGTGTAATGAGTAGCTGTTTAACAGACACTATTGGGGATGATATTGCAGGAATCATTGAAAAATTCCAAGATGCTAATATAGGAATAGATTTGCCTGAAATGGTTCCTATATCCACTCCCAGTTATGCAGGTTCACATGTAGAAGGCTATGATAAAGCAATTTTATCTCTTGTTGAACATTTTGGAATATTTTCAGTTCCTAACAGTAAAATAAATCTAATAATGGGCGATTTATCCCCTGCTAATGTAATGGAAATAAAAAATCTGATGAATGATTTGGGATGTGAATCAATTATACTCACTGACACATCAAAAAATCTTGATGCCCCTTTGGATGAAGAAACATTGGAATTACACAAATATGGAACAACTATGGAAGAATTAAAAGACACTCCTAATTCTAAAGCTACAATAGCTTTATCTAAACATGTTGATTCTGCAGGTAAATATTTGGAATGTAATTTTAATGTAAAATCTATTTCAGGGCCATTACCTGTTGGTATTAAAAATACTGATGAATTTGTAAATAATATATGTAATGTAATGGGAATTGATGTTCCAGATTCTGTTGAAAGAGATAGGGGAAGATTAAAAGATGTTTTAGTAGATGCTCATGCATATAACTACAGAAAGAAAGTAGCTATTTATGGTGATCCTGATGTTGTAATAGCTATGGCTAGAATGGTTAGTGAGATGGGCATGCTTCCTGAAGTTTTATGTGTTGGAGTTGAAAGTCCAAGATTTAAGGAAGATGTAAATGAATTAGTCAATGATATTAATTATCAACCTGTTGTTTTAGAAAATAAAGACTTGTATGATTTAGAGCAAGTATTATCTGTTAATAAGGTGGATTTACTTATTGGAAATGCTTATGGAGCATCAATAGCTAAGAAAGAAAATATTCCTTTATTTAGAATAGGTTTTCCTATTTTTGATAGAATTGGATCTCAAAGAATAAGCTTTTTAGGATACAATGGTGGAATAAAATTTGTAGATGCCATAACTAACATGATTTTAGACAACTACTATGATGCAGAAGGATATAAGATTGTTGAGGAAGAATTTTCTCTAGATCTTGTTGATGAAGAGCTTTCATAGAATCCCCTAAGTCTTGATGAAATACAATTGGAAAATCAGAATAAAAACTATTAATTTCATATTTAGTAAATTTGAGTATGATTAATTAATAATGTTAAGAATTACTTGAAAACACCCCATTAAAGAGATCCTTATTCAACTTTATATTTATAATTACTATTATAATAATTAAGGAGAGATTATATGAAAGTAGCTGTAGCTTCAACTGACGGTAAAAAGATTAATCTTCACTTTGGAGATGCTGATCAATTTTTCATATTTGATATATGTGCTGATGAAAATACTTTTGAAGAAGTAAGAAAGAAAACAAAGTTACCTTTAGAAGATCACACTGAAAGATGGAGAGCATCAATTGATCTTATTGAAGATTGTAAAGCGGTTTTATGTTCAAAAATTGGAAAAGAACCTCATATTGAACTTAGAAAAATGGGAATTAAAGCTATTAAATTGGATTGTAATATTAAAGATGCTGTAAAAGAATGTTCTAAACATTTAAAATTGGATAGCTAGATTAATTGGATAGCTAGATTATCGTTTTATAACAATAGCTATTTTCATCTAAATTTAGAATAAATTAATTTAAATTTTTATTATATTCTTTATTTTATTTTTATCATATTCTTTAGTATTTTTTATTATTTTACTAATTTAATAATAATTTTTAGGTCTTTTTATCATTTTTTTATATTTAATAATAATTTTTAGGTCTTTTTATCGTTTTTTTATAATAATGATAATTATTTGATAATTTTTAATTTTTTAAATATAATATTTGTGGAAAAGTTCTTAAATTTTGAAAATAAATTAAATTCTCAATATCATTTATTTTTAATTATAAGATCTTAAAATTGAGTATTGTTAAAAATGTATTATTTAAACATGCTTCTTAATCTAATAAATTGATTAAAATTATTAACTTAAAATTATAATATTTTTTAGATAATTTATTTATTAAAAACTTTATGAATTGACTATACTATTTTACTTATATTTAAATAGTATATTATACTAATACCACTATAGGTATAGTTGGAGTTTAAAAAATGAAACAATGTATGGATTCAGATAATCTTCATAGAAGATTGAAAAAAATAATTGGTCAAGTAAAGGCTATTGATAGAATGATCGATGAAGATATTCCTTGTGAGGATGTTTTAATGCAAATTAATGCATCGAAATCTGCATTACACAAAGTAGGGAAAATTGTTTTAGAAGGCCATTTAAGTCATTGTGTTAAAGAAGGCATAAAATCTGGAAACAGTGATAAAACTATTAAAGATTTTGCAAAAGCTGTTGATTATTATTCTAGATTGTAGTTCTGGATTATTATTCTAGTTTGTAGTTCTGGATTATTATTCTAGTTTGTAGTTCTGGATTATTATTCTAGTTTGTAGTTCTGGATTATTATTTTAGATTGTAGTTCTGGATTATTATTCTAGATTGTAATGGTCATCATTTTTTGTTATCTTCTTAACCAGTAATCTGAATTTAATAAACACTAAGTCAATAATTTTTAAATTATTGGCTATTTTTATTTCAATAATATATACCCATACCCCTATTCCTATTAAATATACCTATACACGTATGCCTATTGATGACATATTTCTATTTAGTGATTGAGTTTTATATAAGGAGCAATCTTATGAATCTAAAAAACATATTGTTCAATACAGAAAAAAGAACGGTGATATTTCTTGTTATTTCATTACTTGCATTACTATTAAGTTTTGTTAATATAACTTTATATGGGGTTAATTTTGCATGGATAGCTATTATTCTATGTGGAATTCCAATAATTAAAGATGCAGTAGTGGGGCTTGTAACTGAATTTGATATTAAAGCAGATGTTTTAGTAGCTATGGCGTTAATAGCTTCTATAATAATTGGGGAGATATTTGCAGCTGGAGAAATTGCATTTATAATGGCAATTGGTGGATTATTAGAAGAATACACAGTAGCTAGATCAAAAGCAGGAATAGAAAAATTGATTCAGTTAACTCCTAGAACTGCAAGAAGCATAAAAGATGGAAATGAAGAGATTATAGATGCTAAAGATGTAAAAATTGGAGATTTAATTAAAATATTACCTGGAGAAACCATTCCTGCCGATGGTGAAATTGTAGACGGGGAAACTTCAGTTGATCAATCTATAATGACAGGGGAACCTATTCCAGTAGATAAAACTGTCGATGATGAAGTCTTCAGTGGAACAGTTAATCAATTTGGTTCAATCATTGTGAAATCAACTAAATTAGGTAAGGATAGCTCTCTTAATAGAATGATTTCATTAGTAGAATCTGCTGATGCTGGAAAATCCAAAATAGTAAGATTGACTGATAAATGGGCAACTTGGATTGTGGTAATAGCTCTTGGATTAGCTATACTCACTTGGTTTTTAACAGGAGAAATAATCCGATCAGTGACTATTTTAGTAGTATTCTGTCCATGTGCACTTGTTCTGGCTACTCCTACAGCTATTGTGGCAGCTATTGGTAACTTGACTAAGGTTGGTATTTTAGTAAAAGAAGGAGATGCATTAGAAAGGCTTTCTAAAGTTAAAAAGATTATATTTGATAAAACAGGAACTTTAACTTATGGAAAACCTGAAGTTACTGATATTATTTTATATGAAGATCATGATAAAGAAAAATTACTTCAAATTATAGCTTCTTTAGAGAATAAATCAGAACACCCTTTAGGAAAGTCCATAGTTAATTATTATAATAATCATGAAAACGAAAGGAATCAAGGGGTCTATATTAGTAAGTTATTACATGTAATAGACTTTGAGATGATTATTGGCAAAGGAATAAAAGGAAAAGTAGACGGTAAAGAAGTACTAGCAGGCAATGTTGAGCTTTTTAAAGATAATAATATATCTATCCCTAGAACTTGGCAAAATGAAAAATTATCTGATTTTAATGAAGAAGGTTGTATAATTATTTATTTAGCTATTGAAAGTGAATTTATGGGAGCTTTGATCCTAAATGATGTTTTAAGAAAAGATGCTAAAGAGGTTATAAATTCCATAGAAAACTCTCAATTAGAACCTATACTTGTAACAGGGGATAATGAAAAACCAGCTAAACACATGGCAAAGCAATTAGGAATATCTAACATCTCCTATAATTCTCTTCCAGAAACAAAAATGAATATTATAAATGATTATCAAAAAAACAATGAAAAAGTTGCTATGATTGGTGATGGAGTTAATGATGCACCTTCTTTAAAAAAAGCGTTTGTTGGCATAGCTATGGGTGGAATTGGGAGTGATATAGCTATTGATGCTGCAGATATAGTTTTAATCAGCGATGACATCAAATTTATTCCTCATTTACTAGGAATATCAAAGAAAACCATGAAAACTATAAATATCAATATAATGATTTCCTTATTGTTGAATTTCATAGCTATAATATTGGCAATTTTAGGTATTTTAAACCCTATTACTGGAGCATTGGTTCATAATATTGGTTCTGTATTAGTGGTTATATATTCTTCTTTGTTATTGATGTGGAAATAAAGAAGTGATTAAATAAAATTAATATAGTTGAGGTGGAAATAAAGAAGTGATTAAATAAAATTAATATAGTTGAGGTGGAAATAAAGAAATGATTAAATAAAATTAATATAGTTGATGTGGAAATAAAAAAAATGATTAAATAAAATTAAATATATTATTGGACAAAACTTCTCAAAACTATAATATTTTTAATAATATTAATTATAATCGTTATTTTTATATATAAGATGATTTTAACGATTAAAATTTAATATTATTTTTAAATCAAATGTCGAGTACTATATAATGTTATATAAACAGTTATCTAGGTCTCAAAATTATCATTATTTTAGTGATTAATTCATATATTTATTAAAAATCTGAAATTTTAGCATCTATACATATATGCCATTGTCCAGGACTACTTGATTTTACCTTACGACTACCTAAAATTTCAAGTTGCTTATCATATTTTAATGCTGATTTGGATATTCGTTCTATTCCTTGATCATAATTTTCAGCAAACTCATAGTAATGTAGTATCCCATTATTGTTCATGAGTAGAATAGCTAAATCTAAAAATTCATATGCAGTTCCTGGAAGATTCATTATGATTCTATCAAATTTCATATTTTTTTCTTTAAAATTCTTAGCTATTTGAGTTATATCTCCATGAATTGGGTGAATTTTACCTTTAAGTTTGTTTAGATGGATATTTTCTTTCATGTGGAGAATAGCTGATTTATTTATATCTACTGCATATATTTCAACATCTCTTCTTTTAGCTATTAATATAGGAAATGGCCCAATTCCTGCAAACATGTCTAATACCATTTCTTTATCTTTAACTTGACTAGCTATTCTTTTTCTTTCTGTAGCTAGTCGTGGGGAGAAGTAAACATCTTTAACATCTAGAGAAAATCGCGCTCCATGTTCTTTATGAATTGTTCTTGTTTCGTTTTCTCCAGCTATATTTTCAATTTGCCGAATTCTTGTTATTCCTTCTATTGCACTTTTTTTCATGAAAACACCTTTTCTTTTTGTGAAATCAAGTGCAGCATGTCCTATAATATCTTTATGTTTCTGGAGTTTTTCAGGAATTTCAAGAATAACCACATCTCCAATGATATCAAATGATGTTTTTAATTCTTCAATCTCATCATTTGATAGTTTTCCTTCTAAATTTTCAGCTATACTTTTTGGGTATTTTTTAATTTTTTCTAGATTCTTTTCAACAACTTCAATAGCTATTTTTTCTTCATTTTGACCCTTTAGTTTCTTTTTTAACTCATTTTCTAGTTCAATAATAACATCATTGTCTATTTTTCTGTTGATGGGGATATAGCCATAGCTATCAGAGCTTTGAATTTTATAATTCATGTCAATAATCTCTTTTTCCATTAGAATTATACGTAATTTATTTGTTTCTTTTAATGGAATTTTAATAGCTAGCATAGAATCACTTAAATCTTTATAGAATATCTTTAATGATTTATTAATAAAAATAAAATTTTTAAATTTTACTTTAGTTATTTATTGTTTTTCCTTTTTAAGTACTTTTTTAGGCTTTGTAGAAATCATGTTTGGATTTTTGTATTGGATGTTTTTGTGTGGTGATATATTTCATAACAAGTGTTTTTGAGTTTAGTTTCTTTATTTTTTTATAGTCCTGAAAGGAAAGTTTATAAGTAATGATTTTCATATATTAATATGATATATGGGGTTGTTACTCATGGTTAATATGGTTCAAAAAAGGGTTAAAAATCATTTATCTAAAAATGAATTAAAAAGCATGATTAAATGTTTTAAAAACAATTGTAGGATGTATAAAAAATTTGTTTTCATTAATATGGTTCGCGATGGTAAAAAAGTTTCTGAAGCTTGCGATATTCTTAATATAGGTGAATCTACAGGCCATAAATGGCTGGATCTTTATAATGAGAAAGGACCAGAAAGTTTATATCCTAATTATCAAAACTGTGGCAGACATTCAATGATGTCTGATGAACAATTAGATGAATTTAGCAGAATAATTGAAAATGAAGAGTATTTAACAGCTAAAAGGGCTCATGAGATCATTAAAGCAAGATACAATATAGATTATACTATTCAGAATGTTAAAAACATCTTAAAAAAGCTAGAATATAATAAAAGCAAACCTTATCAAAAATTTTCTAAAAAACCAGAAAATGCTGAAGAAAGCTTAAAAAAAAACTAAAAGATGTGAATCTTAATAAAGACATTGTAGGATCTTTAGATGAAGCTAGATATGATAATAAATGTAATTCTGGGAAATTATTCTATAAAAAAGGATTTAAAAATGAAATTATAAGAAACGGTGATAGATTTAGCATAAATGCCTTTGGTTTTCAGACATTTGATGGCAATTCTTTAATAAAATTTAAAAGAACTGCACGAACTTTTGATCTATCAACTTTTTATTGTGAAATAAGAATTAATAACATGGAATCTAAAGAAAATACAGCTAAATTACAGTTATTAATAGATGAA
>NZ_LWMW01000116.1 GCF_001639285.1 Methanobrevibacter cuticularis
CAATGGACACAACTCAGCACACCACGACAAGGCGGACGCCAAAAAGTAACTTGGACATTCAAAAACATGCTAAAACAAATCAACCGAACAACCGAAGAAAAACTAGGATTCACCAACAAAATAACAATCTAAAAAAGAACAACACCACGAAAAAATCCAAAATATACATAAAAAAACCCTGAAAATCAAACAAACAAAACCAAATCCAAACAAATACCACAACAAATCCCAACATAACATAAGAAACCAATTGATAAAAAAAGAACAAAACAAAAGAACAAAACAAAAAACACATAAAAAAATAAAAATACAAAAACACTTTACGAACTACTGATTATTAATAATGCCTAATAATTATTAATAATCATAATAATTACTAATAATGCCCAATAATGCCTAATAATACCTAATAACGCCTAATAATTACTAATAATTATTAATAATCATAATAATTTACTAGTAGTTATAAACAGTTATTACTAATTATCAATTTTTATTAATAATTTTAACAAGATTCAATAATTTTCCAATATTTAATGATTATTATGAGATACTTATAAGTTTTTATATGATTGTTACTACTTATTTTTAAATTTAGTAATATTTATATATTATTAAATTTAAAGATTTAAATAATAAGAATTATTTTTCGGTGTTTTTATGGTAAAAAAAATTGATAAAGAAATTAAAGAACAAATTGTAGGAAAAGATGGGAAGAAAATTGATAAAAAGATAAATAATCAAATTGAAGGAGAATCTTCTAAAAAAATTGATAAAAAGATAAATAATCAAATTGAAGGAGAATCTCAAGAAAAAACAGATAAGAAAATAAAAAATCAAGTGATATCTGATAAAACAAAAAAGACTAATAAAAAAATTCAAGATCAAGTAGTGGGTAAAGAATAGTACTCATTATTTAGATTATTTAGAAAATTAATATTTCTACTTATGCTGATTGATTTTTATTAATTTTATTATAGCTTCTAAATATCTTATGATTACTTTTTATTAATTATCTTATTTTAAATCTATTTTTTTATTAATTTAAACACTGTCTATTTTTTATTAATTCTAATATTATTGGAATTGACTTATTTTATTATTCTTAATACTAAAATTAATAATGGACTGTCAAAATGTTAGTTGGTAAGAAAAATTTCTCTTCTAAAAATCAAGTATTTGTAAATTCAAGCTTAAAATTCAATTTTAAAAATTGTATCAACTAACAAATTGACAGTCTCATTAATAATAATTATAATTTATTATATTTATTATAAAAATAATAGTTTAAAATTTATATTTTAATAATATTTAATAATAGATTTTAATAATAGATTTCTAAATTATTTATTTTTATTAATTTATTTTATTATATTTATTATAAAAATAATAGTTTAAAATTTATATTTTAATATATTTAATAATAGATTTTAATAATAGATTTCTAAATTATTTATTTTTATTAATTTATTACTTATGTTATTATTACTTTTTTGTTTATTTATCTTAAATAATTAATAAAATATTTCTATTACGTAGAATTCTTTATTATAAGTTAAGTAAAGTTGAAACTATCCAAATAGTCTTTTTAAAAAGAAATAATAATTAATTTATTCAAAAAAAGTTAGATCTTTATTTATAATGAAATTTATGAGATTTAATTTAAAATAAATAATTGTTTTTTGTATAGATAATTGTAGTAAAATAATTCATTTGTATTCTATTACATATAAAGATTATCTTTTTTTTTTTATGGCAAAGTATTTTTATAATACTATTAAATATACTCTATATGATACTGTGATTACTATTGACTATGATTGTAACATAGCAGTATTATATAATATAAAAAAAGTATTAAAAAATGAGAGGTTGTTATATATGGGTTCATCTTTTAAAAGCCCTGCTGATACCGCTAAAGCTATGGTCGGTATTGCAGAACTAAAAAATAAGGCTCCCTTAGGAAATGTTATGATTTTAAGTTTCCTTGCAGGAGCGTATATTGCATTTGGAGGATTACTTGCAGAAGTAGTCACTGGAGGGATGGCTGCAGCAGGATTTCCACCAGGTTTAGTTAAACTATTTTTCGGAGGAGTGTTCCCCGTTGGTCTGATGTTAGTTGTAATAGCTGGATCAGAACTTTTCACAGGAAATGTGATGTATATGCCAATGGGAGTATTATCTGGTAAAGCTTCATTAGCTGGATTATCAAAGAATTGGGTTATAAGCTGGATATTTAATTTTATAGGGGCATTATTTGTCGCATATGTACTAGCATATTTGTCCGGAGTTATAACAGCAGATCCATCATTTGCCGCTGGAGCACTTAAAGTAGCTACGGCCAAAGTAGGATTAGGATGGGATCAAGCATTATTAAGAGGTATTGGTTGTAATTGGCTAGTTTGTCTAGCAGTATACTTGGCTATAGCTTCTGATGATGTAATTGGTAAAATACTCGGAATTTGGTTCCCAATAATGGCGTTTGTAGCTATTGGATTTGAGCACAGTGTAGCTAACATGTTCTTTATACCTCTTGGAATTTTCCTTGGAGATATTACATGGACTCAAGCTATTGTGAACAATTTAATTCCTGTAACTATAGGTAATATAATTGGAGGCGCCATATTTGTAGCACTATTATATTGGTACACCTATCTAAGAGGACAGGAAATATAAAACTGTAATTAAATTATATTATGTATTATAATAGATATTATAATATATTTACAGATGAATAGGATTAATAGGCTTAATGAGTTTAATAGAACAACTATTATTAAAATTTAAATATTTTTGTTTAAATAGCATCTTGATAATTGATTACATATTAATAAATGTTTAAAATAATTGATAAATTTATATTAATAAATAAAATTTATATTAATAAATATTTAAAAAAAAATTATTTTGAACTATTATATTAGTTGTATTAGGTTGAACAGTTATTAGTTGTTTAAATGAACATGATTCAAAGGCAAAAATATGCATACCAATGCTAAAATTTTACAAAATTGTTTCTATGAACTTATTAGGGTATCTTAAAGCATCATTTAATGTAGTATCATTAATGTAGTAATTCTGATTTTTATCTCATCATCTGATTTAAATCATCTGATTTATTTCATCTGATTTATTTATCATAAGCTATCATTGATGATTATTACATATTTGAAGTAAATTGTATAAGGAGAATATTATATGGTAGAAATGAAGTATGTTCCTACAATATGTCCATATTGTGGAACTGGATGTGGACTTAACCTTGTAGTAGTAGATGAGAAGGTTGTAGGTGTAGAACCACTGAAAAGACATCCTGTTAATGAAGGAAAGTTATGTCCTAAAGGTGTGTTTGCTCATGAGTTTATACACAGGGAAGATAGACTTACAAAACCATTAATCAAAGAAACTAATGGTGAATTTAGAGAAGCAGAATGGGATGAAGCATTAGATTTAGTTGCTTCAAAATTAGGGGAAATAAAAGCTAATAATCCAGATGATATTGGATTTTTAGCATGTGCGAGATCTCCAAACGAAAATATTTATATAACTCAAAAATTTGCTCGTAAAGTTATTGGTACTCACAATGTAGATCATTGTGCACGTATTTGTCATGGACCTACTGTTGCAGGTTTAGCTAGAACTTTTGGTTCTGGAGCTATGACCAATGATTTTATTAGTATTGAAAGTGCTGATGTTATATTTATAATAGGTTCAAACAATGTGGAAGCTCATCCACTCTTTGGTAGGAGAGTAATGAGAGCTAAGAAAAATGGTGCAAAAATTATTGTGGCTGATCCACGTTATACTCCAACAGCTAAATTGGCTGATATGTATATTGAATTTAGATCTGGTAGAGATGTTCCTTTAATAAATGCTATGATGAAAATCATCATAGATAATGATTTACAAGATGATGAATTCATTAAAAACAGAACTAAAAACTATCAAAGACTAAAAGAAACTGTAGCTAAATATGATTTAGATTATGTAGCAGAACTAGCTGAAACTGATCCTAAAAAGATTGAAGAAGCTGCATTAATGTATGCAAAAGCTGATAAGGCAGCTATTGTTTATTCATTAGGTATTACAGAACACAGACATGGTGCAGATAATGTTATGGCTAATGCTAATTTAGCTATGTTAACTGGTAACATTGGTAAAGTTGGATCTGGTGTTAATCCATTGAGAGGCCAAAACAATGTACAAGGTGCTTGTGATATGGGAGCACTTCCTACAGATTATCCGGGTTATCAAAAAGTTGTCAGTGGTCAAGCTACAAAAGTAGTTGAAGAAAATTGGACTTGTACCTTAGATGGCTGTGCACCAGGACTCACTGTAGTTGAGATGATACATGCAGCGGCTGATGGGAACCTTAAAGCTATGTATATAACTGGTGAAGACCCAGTACTTTCAGATCCAGATACAAATCATGTTATTGAAGCTATGGAAAATTTAGAGTTCTTAGTTGTTCAAGATATATTCATGTCTGAAACAGCAAGATATGCAGATGTTGTTTTCCCAGCTGCAGGTTGGGGTGAACAAGAAGGAACTTTCACAAATGGTGAACGAAGAGTTCAACTTGTTAGAAAAGCTGTTAATCCACCAGGAGAAGCTAAAGTTGACTGGGAAATCATGAAAGAAATAGCTGTTAGAATGGGTGCAGAAAGCGAACAATTCACATATAAGAATGCTGAAGAAATCTTTGATGAAATGAGAAAGATAACTCCTCAATATAGAGGTATGGATAGAAAAAGATTGGAAAGGCCTGAAGCACTTCATTGGCCATGCCCTGATGAAAGTCATCCAGGTCAAGGTCTCATGCATATAGATTCATTTGCTCATCCTGATGGACTTGGAGTATTTGAACCAGCTGATTACATTGGTCCTTCTGAACTTCCAGATGAGGAATATCCTCTTGTATTAACTACCACTAGGACTCTTTTCCATTATCATGCAAGTATGACTCGAAGATGTAAAACATTAGATAAAGAATTACCTACTGGTTATGTTGAAATCAATGATAAAGATGCTAAAAAATTAGGCATTATAAATAGAGAAAAAGTTAAAGTTAGATCTAGAAGGGGAGAAATCGAAATCCCTGCAAGAGTGACTCCTGACATAATGGAAGGGGAAGTTAATATACCAATGCACTTTTTTGAGTGTGCTGCAAACTTCTTAACAACATCCAGAGAATTAGATCCTAAGTCTAAAATGGCGGAACTGAAAGTCTGTGCAGTAGATGTGGAGAAAATGGAGTGATTTATATGTCAGTAAAAGTTAATGATATGTGTTATATGTGGTCTGCTGATGATAATCTTGCTGATAAAGGGGAATATGGTGGAGCTGTAACTACTTTAATGAAATACATACTTGAAAATGGAATTGTGGACGCAGTTTTAGCTGTTGAAAAGGGAGCTGATTTGTATGATGCTGTTCCTATACTCATAAACGATCCTAATGATATTGAAAAATCAGCAGGTTCTCTTCACTGTGGTACACTTAATATATCTAAAGTAGTGGAAAAATATCTTGATGGATTAAAAGATATAAAAATAGCTGTAACATGTAAACCATGTGATGCTATGACACTAAGAGAACTTATTAAAAAAGGAAGAGTCCAAGAAGACAATCTTTTGATGATAGGAGTTAACTGTGGAGGTACTATGCCACCAGTTCAAACTCGTATGATGATTGAACAAGTTTATGAAATGGATCCTGATGAAGTTGTCAAAGAAGAAATAGCTAAAGGTAAATTAATCATCGAAACTGAAAATGATGAAAAAGAAATCCCTATAGATACTCTTGAAGAAGATGGATTAGGTAGAAGACCAAACTGTCAAAGATGCGAAGTAAACATACCACAAATGGCAGATATGGCACTTGGTAACTGGGGAGTTATTGGACCTTTAGCTGGAAAAGCTACATTCGTTGAAGTATTCTCAGCTAAAGGTGCGGATATCCTCGATAAAGCTATTTCTGCAGGAGTAGTTAAAACACAAGAACCTGTTCCTAAAGGAATAGAAATCAGAGAAAAAATAAATCAATCCATGGTTAATTTGGCTAATAAAGCTAAAGATGCTGCTTATGGAGATTTAGAAGGAGATATTTTAGCTATTTTCAATGAATTTAGCGATGAATTCTCTCGATGTATGAAGTGTTTTGGCTGTCGTGAAGCATGTCCTATCTGTTATTGTCCCGATTGTATTTTAGAATCTGGACCTGATTGGATAACCAAAGGTTTAATACCAGCTGCACCATTGTTCCATTTAGGAAGAGCAGTACACATGGCAGACTCCTGTACAAACTGTGGACAATGTGAAGATGTTTGTCCTTCTGAAATACCTGTTGCCCAATTCTGGGATGCTATTAATAACAGGATCAAAGCTATTTATGGTTATGTCCATGGTATTGAAGATAACAGTGTACTTTCACCACTATCTGAGTACCCAGATAAAGGATTAAGAGACTAAAATTTGAATAAACAAAAATGAGGTAGAGTTCACTTCTATTAGATAATTATCTTTTAATTATCTTTTATATAATATCTCGCTTCATTTTATTTTATAAAAGAATTGAAAATAATACAAAACACGCTTGAAGATTCTTTCATAAATTTTTATTTTAATCGCTCAATTAATCTTTAAATTTTTTCACCCTTTAACATGAAAGGAGCTTCAGTAATAATTATTTTCTTTTCTAATTTTTTATTTTTTTAAATAATAAAATATATTTTATAATAATTGATGTATGAACATTAGAATATGAAAATTCATTAATTAGTTAAATAATAAAGAAATTATTGATTAATAATCTATTTTTAATTTATAACTTAATTCATCATATTAAAAATTGTCATAATGTAGAATCAATAAGTAAAATTAAATTTCATGGTTATTTATAAATAGAATAATGTTATATAAGATGTATATCTATTCTTAACAATAAAATATAATAAAAATTATTATAAAGACAAAATTAGCAATTATTAATAATTATCAAAAATAAAAATCATAAAAATAAATAATATAAATAGTTATCAAAATTATTAAATCATTAAATTATATGAATGATAATTTCTTAATTAATATCAATATATAATTAATAATAATTATATAATTAATAATAATATCTAGATTAATAATGATAATAATATGAAAAATTATCATTACAAATCATCATTAAAAATATAATTAATAATATAACTAATTTTAAATGAATATTAAATAACTAGATAATCTAGAATAATAAAAAAAATATGGGATGTGCTACCATTAAGATAATTTCTGTAGTAGGAAAAAAAAACACTGGAAAAACCTCATTAACTGTAAAGATTATTGAAGAGCTAAAAAATAGGAGATTTAAAGTAGCTAGTATCAAACATTCTCATCATAAAATGGAAATGGATAAAAAAGATACTGATACTTGGAAACATAAACAAGCTGGCTCAGAAATAGTAGTAGGAATTGGTAGTAGTACTTTTTTTAACATATCTAAGAATTTACCACTTGAAAGAATATTATTTCTCATAAAAATAATTGAAGAACCTGATTTCGTAGTAATTGAAGGATTTAAAGATTATAGCTATTGTAAAATATCCACATCTCCAGAAATAAATGATGAATTTGTTCTCGAAACAGTGAATGCTCTTAAACTTCCTGATAGTGAAATAGCTCCCCTTGTTGATAAAATTGAAAAATCTAGTTATGATATATTGGATACACTCTATACAACTGAATGTGGGCTTGATAATAGTAAAGATATTGGAAAAGCTATTATTAAAAATGAAATAACTAATAATGATACTGAAAAAGAAGTATATCTTTCTATTAATGAAAAAATTGTGGGAGTAAACTGTTTTGTCAATGATTTCATAAAAAATACTGTGATTGGAATGCTAGATTCTCTAAAAACAGAGGAATATGGAATTAAAGATTTTCAAAAAATCGAAGTAATGATAAAAAATAAAGAAAACAGAAAAAATTGAATTAGTGATAAAATATGAATAAGACAGAAAAGAGAAATAGGGTAGAAGATAGATACAACCGCCCAATCATTTCACTTAGAATTTCAATTACTAATAGATGTAATATAAATTGCCTATATTGTCATCATGATGGCATGTTACCATCAGATAAAGAAATGACTCCTGATGAGATTTTTAAAATTCTTAAAATAGCTAAATCTATAGGAGTTGAGAAAATACGCTTTTCTGGAGGAGAACCATTGATTCGAAAAGACATAGTTGAAATAATCAAAAAAACATCTTCACTTAAATTTAAAGATATATCAATAACAAGCAATGGAATCCTTCTTGAAAAATATGCCCAAGATTTATTCGATGCAGGACTAAATAGGGTAAATGTGAGTTTTGATACTTTAAATCCATCAACTTACAAAACAATAACAACAAAAAACTATTTAAAAGAAGCCAAAGCAGGAATATTAAAAGCTGTTGAAGTAGGATTAAGCCCAGTAAAAATTAACATGGTCTTGATGAAAGGTATCAATGATAATGAAGTAATGGATATGTTTAACTTCTCAAAAAAAAATGGAATAATACTCCAATTGATAGAGTTAATAGAGTCTGATAATTGTGAGGATAAAGCATTCAATGATGAATATCATTTTGATTTGGATCCATTAGAAAATGAACTGGAAAAATTAGCTACAAAAGTAAAAACTAGGGAGTTCATGCAAGATAGAAAGAAATATTTCATCGGTAATGGGGAAATTGAAATAGTACGCCCAATGGACAATACAAAATTTTGTGAAAACTGCACAAGACTGAGAATAACTCCTGAAGGAAAAATTAAACCTTGTTTACTTAGAAATGATAATCTTGTTGATTTAATAACCATGGTTAGAGAAGGACTTCCAGAAGAGAAACTAAAACAAATATTCTTAGATGGTATAAATAATAGAGAACCTTATTATAATCAATAATCTTTAATTTTACATTTATTTGTAATATTATGAATGTAAGTTTAAATATTATTAATAAAAATATTAAATATTATGAATGTAAGTTTAAATATTATTAATAAAAATATTAAATATTATGAATGTAAGTTTAAATATTATTAATAAAAATATTAAATATTATTAATAAAAATATTAAATATTATTAATAAAAATATTAAATATTATGAATGTAAGTTTAAATATTATTAATAAAAATATTAAATATCCTACTTAAGAATTTAATTTTGGACATCCTAATTTTTAGGATTTTCATAGTAAATTTTTAATTTTCACATTCTTCTATTTTTATATTTAATTTTATTATTTTTATTATTTTTTGAATTAGGATAATGTTATCTAATTTTTTTCTAAATAAATGAAATATCACCACTTAAATTTCTTTTCAATGGGTTTGAAGGGATTTAAAAATTCTTTAATGTGTATATTCTACACAACCATTAATAAAACTTTCGATTTTTATTTAGCCGTTATCTTTATATTAATTAGAATCATAAGTGTATATAATACACATGGTGAAATTATATGCCAAAACATATTGCTTCAGGTCTCAAGTATCTCGCTGCAATCGAGTTGAAAAAAAAAGGTTTTAATCAACAATTGATAGCAGATGAATTGGAAATTGATCGTTCAACCGTTTCACATTACTTGAATGGTAGGAATTTATCATGGAACTCAATCGATGTAGCTAAAACCGTGACAAGTATGTGTCCTAAAGATTTTTTGATCATGACACAGTCATTGTTTAAAGATACTGATAAGACTCGCAAAATTGTTTCAATCTGTAAAAATAACGAATTTGAGGCTGAGGTTGCAGATTCATGTATTGCTTGTGGATTGTGTGTAGATTTGTGCTTGATGAAAGCAGTTAGTTTAAACTCCTTAAAAGCTCAAATTGACTCCATATGCTGTTGTGGTTGCCTTTTATGTAAAGAAGGATGCCCAACTAATTCTATAAAAATTTTGGAGGTAAAAAATGATCGCGAATACGAAAGAGGTTAAAGATAAAGGCTTTGACATAAAAAGATCAGCAGAAGAAATAAGAAATTTATCTTTCAAAGATCATGTTTGTATTGGTTGTGGGATTTGTGAATCAACCTGCCCAGTAGAAGCTATTAAAGTAGGTAACATTGGACCCATTGTAAGAAATGAAATGGACATACCTAAACTTGAAATCGATGAAGAGAAATGTGTTCTCTGTGGTATGTGTAGTGGAATATGTCCTGTGAATGCTTTAGATTTCACTATAGATAATAAATCTATTTCTGATATTGACACATATCCTAAATACATTGCATCTGCTGAGATCGATGATGAGACTTGTATTCACTGTCAAAGATGTGAAGTTGCATGTCCTAGAGAGGCTATTACCATACCTAGGTCATTACCAGAGAGATCTAAGTTGGTAACTGGCGAAATAGAAGTAAATGAAGATACTTGTATTCATTGTGGTATCTGTGATGAAATGTGTCCAACTGATGCTATAGATGTGAACAGAATTCCTGGTGAAGAAAGTATTTTGATTAATAAAGATAAATGTGTCTATTGTTTAATTTGTAAGAAATCATGTCCTGTTAATGCTATAAAAGCAGCTTGTAGGAGTTGTTCTTATGGAGAATATGACATTGACATGAGTGATGCAGTAACCACCGGAAGTTCATTTATTGATGATGAAACTTGTGTAAAATGTGGTTGGTGTGAAGAAATTTGTCCTGTTGATGCAGCTAAAGTCAAAAAACAATTTAAAGGTACCTTAAATATTGATCAAGACAAATGTACTACTTGTGGTACTTGTATTGATGTATGTCCATGTGATGTTTTATCATTCCCTGAATCTGCAGGTCCTGCAACAAGAGTGCCTAATGTGGGGAAAGAAGAACAATATTGTATCCATTGTGGTGCATGCGAAAGAGCATGTCCAACTGATGCTATAGATGTTAAAATTACTGATGTGGATTATACTCCAACAAAATCCAAATCTTGGGTAGATAAATTTGAGGCTTTAAAAAATAGATAGCTAATTTAATGTTATATGAATTAATAATGTTGTATAATTAATTTAGTACTATTAGCTCATGATTAATTAATAATTGATTTGGTGATTATATGGAACTTAATGTAAATCAAGATAACTGCCTAGGGTGTGGTGTCTGCGTAGTAGCCTGCCCTGTAAATGTTTCAATTAGTCCAGAAGTATCTGGAGGGCATGGATCTAGAACAGAAGAAATAATAATGATGGTAGAAAATGGTGTTATTAAACTTTTCAGCAAAGAAAAATGTGAAAAGTGTGGGACATGTCAAATGTTTTGTCCAGTTGATGCCATATTCTTAGAATAAAAGGAGTGTTAGCTTATGACATATGTTGACAAACCAAGTGTTCCAAATGTCGTTAAATTTGACGAACCTATGGAAACTAAAAGAGATAAACTTGAAGTCATGTTAAATACTGGTGGGGATATTTACCAAGGTGCTTGTAAAAAACGAGGATCTACTTTAAAAGATGAATATCGTCATGCATCTGGTACTGCTTATATGGACCCAAGAGATATGGCAAAGTTAGGAGTTAAAAATTGGGACACTGCTTTAGTAAAAACTGACTGGGGCGAAGTTGTAGTTTTTGTTGCACATTCAAGAGATGCTCCTCATGAAGGGCAAATTTTCATATGTAAAGGACCATGGGCAAACGTTATAGTAAGTCCAGAGACTTACTGCTGTTGTGATCCTACTTACAAAGGAATAGATGCAACTATTGAAAGAACTGATAAAGATCCTTTGTTGATGGCTGATTTAATGGCTGAAGTTTATATGAAATATGATAATGATGCTGAAAAATCTACTAACAGATTAACAGATAAGAGAATTAATGTAGGGAAAACCAAATAAAAATAAATGGAGATTAAATATGGCATATGAAGAACCAATTACAGACTATGATCACATAGTTGAAAATTGTACTTGTGCTTTTTGTGGTTGTAATTGTGATGATTTAACCTACTTAGTTAAAGATGGGCATGTTGTAGGTGTAAGACATGCATGTCGTTTAGGTGCAAGTAAAGTCATGGAAGATATGGACCAAAGACTAATGGTTCCAATGATTCGTGATGATAATGGTAAACTTGTTGAAGTTGATTGGGATTCTGCATTAGATAAAGCGGCAGAACTCATTGCAGGTGCAGTAAGACCTGTATTTTATGGATGGAGTGAAACTTCTATTGAAACTATGAAATATGGTCTCGAATTAGGAGAACTTGTAGGAGCAGTTTTAGATAACCAAGCTACTATCTGTCACGGACCTTCATTGCAAGCTGTTCAAAACGCAGGATATCCTGTTATGACTTTAGGTGAAGTTAAAAACAGAGCAGATATGGTTGTTTACACTGGAAACAATGCAATGAATTCTCACCCAAGACACTTAGGAAGATATTCTACTTTCCCAAGAGGATACTTCAGAAAACGTGGAAGATTTGATAGAACAGTTGTTACTATGGATCCAAGATATACAGATACAGCAAAAATGTCTGATATATGGGTAGGATTTGAACAAAACGGAGATTACGAATTTTATAATGCTATGAGGGCAGTTTTAAGGGGTAAAAAACTTAAAAAAGATATTATATCTGGAATTCCTAAAGAAGATATTGAAGAACTTGTTGAATCAATGAAAAATGTTGAATTCGGTGCTCTTTTCTTTGGATTAGGATTAACTCACACATTATCTAAACAAAGAAATATTGATATAGCTATTAGTTTGATTCAAGATTTGAATAAGTTTGCTAAGTGGAATTTAATACCTATGAGAGGACATTTCAATGTTAATGGATTCAATATTTTCATGGCATATGAAATGGGATTCCCTTATGGTGTTGATTTTTCAAGGGGATATCCAAGATACATGAATGGTGAAACTAATACTATTGATCTTTTAACAAGAGAAGAACCTGATGTATTTATGGTAATAGCTGCTGATCCTGGAGCTCATTTCCCTGGAGGAGCTAACAGACATCTAGCTAATATTCCTGTAATTCAGATAGATATTCATTGGGGACCATCTACAGAACTAGCTGATATTGTGCTTCCAGGTTCTTTTATTGGAGTAGAAGCTGCAGGAACTAGTTACAGGATGGATGGTGTTCCAATTTACATGAAAAAGGCCATTGACAAACCTGAAACTTGTAGGGATGACGAATGGATTGTAAACGAACTTTTAAAAAGAGTTCAAAAGATTAAAGGCGTAGATGCCAAAATGGCTAGTAAATAGGTGATTTCATGGAATACATATTAAAAAATGGTATTGTTTATGATCCTACTAATAAAATAAATGGTGAAAAGAAGGATATATGTTTCAAAGATGGAAAAATCGTTGATGATGTTTCTTCTGACGCTAAAGTAATTGATGCGACTGATAAGCTAGTTATGGCTGCGGGTGTAGATCCTCATTCTCATATTGCTGGCCCTAAATTAGTTGTAGGCCGTTTATATAGGCCTGAAGATTCAAGAAGAGGAATTGTCCCTAAAACTGATGTTACTCGTGCTGAAACTGGATTTTCTGTTCCAAGTTGTCCCGCAACTGGTTACAGATACTCTAGAATGGGATATGGTACAGTTGTAGAAGCAGCTATGCCTCCATTAGAAGCTAAACACACTCATGAGGAGATAATGGCCATTCCTAATATTGATGTAGCTCCTTTAGCATTATTCGGTAATAACTGGTTTACATTAGAATATGCTAGAGATGGAAAAATTGATGATTTAACAGCATTTGTTGCTCATTGGTTAAAATTAGTTAAAGGATATGGTATTAAGATAGTTAATCCATGTGGTGGAGAAGCATGGGGATGGGGTATGAATGTACATGGTGTTGATGACCCTGCTCCTTATTGGAATGTTACTTCAAGAGAAGTTGTAAGAGCATTGTCTCAAGTTAATGAGAATTTAGGTCTTCCTCACTCAATACACCTTCATCCAAATGATTTAGGACATCCTGGCAACTTTGAAACTACTGTTGAATCTATGAAAATGGTAGATGATATAGCCAAGAATGCACCATTGAGAAATCAAACCATACATATGACTCATATTCAATATCACTCCTATGCTGGAACTAACTGGAGAGACTTTGAATCTGGTGCTGAAGATGTAGCTAAATATATAAATAATAATGATTATGTAACTTGTGATGTTGGTCAAATCACTTTAGATGAAACCACAACAATGACTGCTGATGGACCTATGGAATATGATCTTCATCAATTGAATGGTCTTAAATGGGCTAACAAAGACATTGAACTTGAAACTACTTCTGGTATTGTTCCATTTATTTATTCTGGAAGAAACAGTGTCCACTCTGTTCAATGGGCTATTGGTCTTGAAATGTTCTTGATGGTTGATGACCCATGGAAAATAATGTTAACTACTGACAGTCCTAATGCAGGTCCTTTCATAAGATATCCTAGAGTTATTTCTTGGTTAATGAGTAATAAACGTAGGATGGAAATGATTGAGAATGAAGAAGTTCATAAAGCCGTACAAAGAAAATCTTCAATAGCTACACTTGATCGTGAATATGATTTCAATGAAATAGCTACGATTTCAAGAGCTGCTCCTGCTAAAGCTTATGGTTTTGATGATAGGGGCCATTTAGGTGTTGGAGCTAGAGCTGACATTGCAGTTTATGATATCAATCCTAATGATATTGATCCATCTAATGAATATGAAACAATTGAAAAAGCATTCGGTAATGCAGCTTTTACAATTAAAGATGGGCAAATATTAGTTCAAGATGGTGAAGTTGTTTCAGTAAAATCAAGTAAAACTCTTTGGAGTAATGTAGTTGGAATGGAACAAAAAGAAAAAGATGTAATGAAAAAAGTAATGCCTGTATTTAATAAATATTACACTGTTAAATTCGAAAATTACAAAGTACATGATCATTTTGTGCCTAATCCAATAGAGTTTACAGTCCAAGCAGGTAAATAGGGGTGTTAATGTGAAAACTATAACTTTTAATCAAAAAGAAACTTCTCCAATAGCACTTGAATTTGATGAATTAATTCCCGATGAAATATTTACATGGGAAAAATCAGATTTTGATAGCTATATGGTGCCTATTGGAAATTCCAAATTTCCACTTTCTAACTACTTTGATGTAGAAGTAGAAGGAACTGCTGAATCCCCCGCTGAAGTTGTCATGATTATTAATGGAGATCTTGGTAGAGTTAAATACATTGGTGCTAAGATGAGTAATGGTCAAATTGTTGCAAACAGTAGTGTGGATCTTCACTGTGGTGCTGAAATGTCTGGAGGTAGCCTACTTGTCAATGGTGACGCTGAAAGCTATGCTGGTCGAGAAATGACTGGTGGAGAATTAACTATCAAAGGTAATGTTAAAGAATTCTGTGGTGCCTCTTATATTGGTGATTGGAGAGGAATGACAGGCGGAATAATCACTATCGAAGGCAATGCCGGAAAACAATTAGGGGAATGTTTAACTGGCGGAGAAATACGTGTTAAAGGGAATTGTGATATTCTTGCAGGTATTCATATGACAAAAGGACTTATTCAAATCGATGGGGATGTTACCAGATGGCCTGGTGGTCAGATGCAAAATGGTGATATAGTAATCAATGGAAAACTTTCAAGATCTCTTGAAGGGTTTGATTATCAAGAAGTCATTACTGATCCGACAATTTCTGGAAAATCATTTTCTGGTAAATACATTAAATATTTAGGTGATATTGCTAGAAATGGTAAAGGTAACCTTTGGTTAAATGCAGAGAAAAATAGATATTTACTCTAAATTTAACTTTTCATTTTTTACACTCCTTTTTTTATTTTTTTACTTAATTTCATTTGTTTAATTTTTAAATTTCTTTTTATTTTTTATTAGATTATAATTACTCTTCAAAATCATTAAAACATTATAAATCTACAATATTCTTTCTAAATTTAATAGATAATTTTAATAATGTGAAAACATCATAATATTTATATAATTAAAATATATTAGTAAATCAGAAATTTATTATTTATTAAATTTAGAATATAACTGGGCATGTTTCAGATTAGACTTAAATAATAATTGAAGATTATTTGATATTATTAAACATAATTTATTAATTTAATTGAATAAAGATAAATTAATTATATCCTATTTATTAAAAGGTGATTTCATGAAAGAAGAAATTGTTTTGACCCCAATAAACGCTTTGGACTATGTTAAATCAAATGTAAAAGAAGGGGATGTTTTAGAATTATCATATAACAGAATTTTCGCTCCAGGGGATGTTTTAGATGTTAAAACTGAAGAAGATTTTGGAGAAGAAGTAATAATAGTTTCTCTACAGTTAAATGGTGAAATTGTTAATGATGTTGTTAGGGTTAATTTAAATAATATTATAGATGATTTAATAGAGATATGTCATATAACTGATGAAAAAGAAACTCTTATAGTTATTGAAGAATAAAAATCAGGTGGAACAATGAATTTGCAAGAATTAGAATTGGACTGTGATGAAGCTATAGATTACATAAAAAAGAATGTTAAAGTTTATGATATTTTAGAACTCTCTTATAATAGGGTATTTACTCCTGGGGAAGTTTTAAACATCGATACTTCTGAATACAATGGTAAAGAAGGATTAAAAGTCATGATACATATTTCAGAAGATACTTTTTCCTCTAATGTAGAAGTTGACCTTGAAGAAGTAAAAGATGATTTAATTGAAGTTATCCATATTCCCAAAGATAAGGATGAAAAAATAATTATTGTAATAGAAAAGTGTGAAATCTAAACTGTATTAGATTTTTTTTTGAAAAACATTTAATTTTTAATTAGAATATTAATTTATTGAAGCTTTTATATTTAAATAGAAGCTTTTATATTTAAATAGAATCTTTTATATAGTCCTGAAAATAAAGTTTCTAATTAATGTATGTATCAAGCCAATTTTCTACTAATGTTCTGGAATTGGCGTAGATATAGAAATATCGCGAAAATTCCGTCATTAAAAACATTTCATCTTCAACATATGTAACTGACAATTTATCTTTTATAGAGTACCAAACTCGCTCTATGGGATTAATATCAGAAGCATACTTT